>NZ_JBEPCJ010000003.1:74995-292998 GCF_040299565.1 Spirillospora sp. NPDC000708 | reverse complement strand
GGGGCCCGCTCCCCCCCGTCCTCCCCCCCGGCCGCGCCCCCTCTCCCGGCGGCCGTCGCGTGTGGGGGGGGCGGCCCCCGCCGGGCCCGCCCCCCCCCCCCCCCCTCGACCGGGTGTCGGTGGGGGTTACTTGAGGAGGCGGGAGAGGCGGCGGTCGGCCAGGGGCTTGCCGCCGGTCTGGCAGGTGGGGCAGTACTGGAGGGCCGAGTCGGCGAACGACACCTCGCGGATCGTGTCGCCGCACACCGGGCATTTCTCGCCCTTGCGGCCGTGCACGCGCAGGCCGGTCTTCTTCTCGCCCTTGAGGTCCTGCGCTTCGAGGCCGCGCGAGCGCTCCACCGCGTCGCGGAGGGTCGTCACGATCGCCTCGTGCAGGACCGCGATGTCGTCGTCGGTGAGCGTCGCGGCGATCTTGAACGGGGACATCTTCGCCACGTGCAGCACCTCGTCGGAGTAGGCGTTGCCGATGCCGGCGATGACGCTCTGGTCGCGGAGCAGCCCCTTGATCTGCGTGCGCTTGCCCGCGACGATCTCGCGCAGCCGGCCGGCGGTGAACGACTCGTCCAGCGGGTCGGGGCCGAGGCCCGCCACGCCGGGCACGTCGGCGGGGTCGCGGACGACGTAGACCGCGAGGCCCTTCTTCGTCCCGGCCTCGGTGAGGTCGAAGCCGGAGCCGTCGTCGAGGTGGACGCGGAGCGCGAGCGGGTTCTTCCCGCCGGGACGGGCGGGTCTCGTCGGCACCTCGTCGCGCCACCGCAGCCAGCCGGCGCGGGCCAGGTGGATCACCAGGTGGATGCCGTCGACGTCCAGGTCGAGGAACTTGCCGTGCCGGGCGGCGCCGGTGACGGTCAGCCCGCCCAGCGTGGTGACCGGCGGGTCATAGGTCTTCAGCGCAGAGATCGCGAGGACGTCGACGCGCGCGACGGCATGGCCGACGACGCGCTCCCGCAGGAACGCCGCCAGCGCCTCCACCTCGGGCAACTCGGGCATCGGACCTCCACTCGCCGACCGTGACCCCTCCAAGGTAAACGCTCCGGCAGCCGTGCGGCGGACCTGCGCAAGCGGGCCCTCCGGGGGCGCGGAACGCGAGACCATCGACGGGAGCGGCGCCCCGCGCCCGGCGACGCGGCGGAGTTGCCCACAGGGCTGGGGAAGGTTGTGGAAAACCTTGTGCATGGCGCGCGGTTCGGCGCGCCGGCGGGGCGATCCGCGGTGAATACCTCGACGAATATCGACAAATCGCCGCGCCCCGCCCCGCGAGGCCCCCGGGACAGGGTGTGGATAACTCCGCGCGGCGCGCTGTGACCCGGATCTCGAAATAACCCCTAGGGGGTACGGGTTGTGCGGGGCATCGGCGTTGTGGCACCATGGGGCCACCGAGATACCCCCAGGGGGTACACGATGAGGGAGGACGAGAGATGAGCACCGCCACCTACACCGTCACCGGGATGACCTGCGGCCACTGCGTCGCCTCCGTGACCGAGGAGGTCGAGCAGGTCGCCGGCGTCACCGCCGTCGACGTCGACCTCAAGACCGGCCAGGTGACCGTCACCAGCGAGGCCCCCGTCGACGACGCCCTGATCAAGAGCGCCGTCGAGGAGGCGGGATACGCCCTGCAGGCCTGACGCCTGCCGCCCTGCGAACCAGGGCCGAGACGAGTGGAGTGAAGGACGATGAACACCGCGACCAAGCTGGGCGCCTACGTGGCGGCGCTGGCCGTCGTCTTCGGCGGGGCCGCCGCGATCGGCACCGCGGCCGGCCCGGTCGGCAAGGCCGACGAGGGCGAGCACGGCGGGCACGGCTCGCACGGGTCCCACGGCGGGACGGCGGCGGCCGCGGCCGTCCCCGGCGGGCTGCAGGTCAGCCAGGGCGGCTACACCCTGCACCCGCGGACGACCGACGTGCGGCCGGGCGTGCGGACCGACTTCCGGTTCACCATCGACGGCCCGGACGGCCGGCCCGTGACCAGGTTCACGCCGCTGCACGGCAAGCGGCTGCACCTGATCATCGCGCGCCGCGACCTGTCCGGCTTCCAGCACCTGCACCCGACCGAGGTCGGCGGCGGCGTGTGGGAGGTCGCGGTCGTCCTGCCCAAGGCCGGCGCGTACCGGTTCTTCACCGACGTCCAGCCGGAGGGTGCCGAGGAGGCGCTGACGCTGGGCGTCGACGTCGCCGCCGCGGGCGACTTCCAGCCCGTCCCGCTGCCGGGGCCCGAGCGGGTCGCGAAGGTGGACGGCTACGAGGTGCGGCTCGCCGGCGCGCTGGCCCCGGGCAGGTCGAGCAAGCTGACCCTGTCGGTGAGCAAGGACGGCAAGCCGGTCACGGACCTGGAGCCGTACCTGGAGGCGTACGGGCACCTGGTCGCGCTGCGCCAGGGCGACCTCGCCTACCTGCACGTCCACCCGGACGGCGAGCCGGGCGACGGCAAGACGAAGCCGGGACCCGACATCACCTTCTACGCCGAGGCGCCCAGCGCGGGCACGTACCGGCTCTACCTGGACTTCCAGCACGGCGGCAAGGTCCGCACGGCGGAGTTCACCGCGACGGCGGGGCCGTCGCCCGCGCCCGTCCAGCAGGGCGAGCCGCAGGGCGAGGGCCACGGCGAGCACACCCACTGACATCCCGTACGGTCGAAGCGAAGGAGGAGCGATGACCACCGGCGCCGTGCCAGAAGCGGAATCCGGGCGGATCGAGCTGGCGATCGGCGGGATGACGTGCGCGTCGTGCGCCAACCGCATCGAACGCAAGCTGAACAAGCTCGAGGGCGTCACCGCCACGGTCAACTACGCCACCGAGAAGGCCCGGGTCGAGTACCCCGCCGGGGTGTCCCCGGAGGACCTGGTCGCCACCGTCGAGGCGGCGGGCTACACCGCCGAGCTGCCGGCGCCGCCCAAGGGCGAGGACGCGCGGGGCGAGCAGGACGAGCCCGACGACGGGCTCACCACGCTGCGGCAGCGGCTGATCATGTCGGTCGTGCTCGCGGTCCCCGTGATCGCGATGGCGATGGTCCCGGCGCTGCAGTTCGACAACTGGCAGTGGCTGTCGCTGACGCTGGCGTCGCCGGTCGTCGTCTACGCGGGCTGGCCGTTCCACAAGGCCGCGTGGACGAACCTGCGGCACGGCGCCGCGACGATGGACACGCTGGTGTCGGTCGGCACGCTCGCCGCGTTCGGCTGGTCGCTGTGGGCGCTGTTCTTCGGCACCGCGGGCGAGACCGGCCTCAAGCACGGGTTCGAGTTCTCCATGACCCGCTCGGACGGGTCGATGAACATCTACCTGGAGGCCGCGTCCGGCGTCATCGCGTTCATCCTCGCGGGCCGCTACTTCGAAGCGCGCTCCAAGCGCCGCGCGGGCGCCGCCCTCAAGGCGCTGCTGGAGCTGGGCGCCAAGGAGGTCTCGGTCGTCCGCGACGGGCGCGAGGAGCGCATCCCGGTCGAGCGGCTCGCGGTGGACGACGTGTTCGTGGTCCGTCCCGGCGAGAAGATCGCGACGGACGGCGTGGTGACCGAGGGGTCGTCGGCGGTGGACGCGTCGCTGCTGACCGGCGAGTCCGTCCCGGTGGAGGTCGCGCCGGGCGACGCGGTGGTCGGCGCGACGGTGAACGCGGGCGGGCGGCTGCTGGTCCGCGCGACGCGGGTCGGCGCCGACACCCAGCTCGCGCAGATGGCGCGGCTGGTGGAGGACGCGCAGACCGGCAAGGCGCAGGTGCAGCGGCTCGCCGACCGGATCTCCGGGATCTTCGTCCCGGTGGTGATCGCGCTGGCCGTCGCGACGCTGGGCTTCTGGATCGGCACCGGATCCGGCCTCGCCGGGGCGTTCACCGCGGCGGTCGCGGTGCTGATCATCGCCTGCCCGTGCGCGCTCGGCCTGGCCACCCCGACCGCCCTCATGGTCGGGACGGGGCGCGGCGCGCAGCTCGGCATCCTGATCAAGGGCCCGGAGGTGCTGGAGTCGACCCGCCGGATCGACACGGTCGTGCTGGACAAGACCGGCACCGTCACCACCGGCCGGATGGCGCTGGTGGACGTCCACACCGCCGGCGGCGCGGACGAGGCGGAGGTGCTGCGGCTGGCGGGGGCGCTGGAGAACGCGTCCGAGCACCCGATCGCGCAGGCCATCGCCAAGGGCGCGACGGAGCGCGTGGGAACGCTGGGCACGGTCGAGGATTTCGCCAACGTCGAGGGCCTGGGCGTGCAGGGGGTCGTCGACGGGCACGGGGTCCTCGTCGGCCGGCCGCAACTGCTCGCCGAGTGGTCGCAGCACCTGACCCCCGCCCTGGAGCGGGCCATGGCGGAGGCGCAGGCCCTCGGCCGGACCGCCGTCGCGGTCGGCTGGGACGGCGAGGCCCGCGCGGTGATCACCGTCGCGGACCAGGTCAAGCCGACCTCGGCGGAGGCGATCGCGCAGCTGCGGGCGCTCGGGCTGCGGCCCGTCCTGCTCACCGGCGACAGCGAGACCGTCGCCCGCACGGTGGCCGACGCGGTCGGGATCGACGAGGTCATCGCCGAGGTCCTGCCGCAGGACAAGGTCGACGTCGTCAAGCGCCTGCAGGGCGAGGGGCGGACGGTCGCGATGGTCGGCGACGGCGTCAACGACGCCGCCGCGCTCGCCCAGGCCGACCTCGGCCTGGCGATGGGCACCGGCACGGATGTGGCGATCGAGGCGTCCGACCTCACCCTGGTCCGCGGCGACCTGCGGGCCGCAGCGGACGCGATCCGGCTGTCCCGGCGCACGCTCCGCACGATCAAGGGCAATCTGTTCTGGGCGTTCGCCTACAACGTGGCGGCGCTGCCGCTGGCGGCGACCGGGCTGCTCAACCCGATGATCGCGGGCGGCGCGATGGCGTTCTCCTCGGTCTTCGTGGTGAGCAACAGCCTGCGGCTCCGCCGGTTCAAGGCGCTGAACGGCGACCCGGCGGCGTCCCCGGCGGCCGCCGTCCCGGCCCGCCGGGAGGTCCGGGCGGCCCACTGACACCGCCGATGAGCGCGCGGTCCCCGGCCGGGGGCCGCGCGCTCGCTGTTTCATGTGAAACCCGCACGGTCGCAGGGGATCCGCGGGCCTCGCGGGGCTAGAGGCAATGCCGGGAAGTTAAGGGTGGCGCCCGGGTGTCAAGGATTTTCAGCGGGTGGCCGGACATGAGAACGGAGATCCAGTAGAACGGGTGTTCTCTCACAAACGTCCGAACAGGCTGGATCGTCAGCAAGAAGATCCTGACGGCCGCGGACGACGCCGCGCTCCAGGCGCTCGGCCGCGCCGCCGCCGACCGCTTCGCGCTCGGGGCGCTCGGCCTCCGCGAGACGCTGCGCTGGATGTCGGGCCTGGAACCGGGTGTGGGCGCCAGCGTCATCAAGGGCGGCGGCGCGCTGGCCGACCGGGAGCGGACCACCGCCGCACTCGGCCTGCTCGGGCCGGAGGGGACGCTGGGCAACGGTCCCGGCGGCCTGGTGCGGGACGAGCTGGGCCTGCCCGGCCTGCTCCTCGGCGGCGGGACCGTGGAGATCCGGCTCAACGTGATCTCCGGGCGCATCCTCGGGCTGCCGCGCTGACCGCGGGCTGCGGTGGAAGGCCCGCAGCGCGCGCCGGTAGTAGTCGATCGCCATGCTGGAGGGGTCCTCGTCGGCGGCGTGGCTGCGTCCGAGGACCCGGGGGTCAGCTCCTCCTGCCACTCGGCGAGAGCGGCGGCCATCAGATGCTCGCGGGAGCGGAAGTAGTTGTCTCCACACGCATCGCCGACGGCCCGGTCCCCGTCGTCGTTCGGTCCGGCAAGGCGGCCCCTTCCCGCTCACGCCCCCGGGCGGATGGAGCATGGAGATCCACGGGAATTCCAGAACAGCGTTTCTGTCGCAGCAAGCGGCCGGACGCCCGGAGTCGCAGGTCACGGCTGTCGGCGAGTTCGACGATCCGCACGTGGTTCTCCCGCAGCCGGCGCGCTAGACGACGCCGTTCTGGTGGGCGTAGATGACGGCGTGGATGCGGTCGCGCAGGCCGAGCTTGGTGAGGATCCGGCTGACATGGGTCTTCGTGGTGCCCTCGGTGATGAGGAGGGCCTCGGCGATCTCGGCGTTGGACATCCCCCGGGCGATGAGGACGAGGACCTCGCCCTCGCGCGGGGTCAGCATCGCCAGGCCAGGGGCGTGCGCCGCGCGCGGGGCGGTGTCGACGAAATGGCGGATCAGCCGGCGGGTGACGGTCGGGGCGGCGACGTTCTGGCCGGACGCGACCGTGCGGACCGCCGTGACGAGGTCGGCGGCGAGGGTGTCCTTGAGGAGGAACCCGGCGGCGCCCGCGCGCAGGCCGGCGTAGACGTACTCGTCCAGGTCGAAGGTGGTCAGGATGATCACGTGCGGCGGGCCGTCCGGCGCGGCGCGCCCGCGCAGCCGCCGGGTCGCCTCGATGCCGTCGATGCCGGGCATCCGCACGTCCATCAGGATCACGTGCGGGGACGTCGCGGCGGCGGTGGCGAGGACCTCCAGCCCGTCGGCGGCCTCGCCCACCACGCCGATGTCGCCGGTCTCGTCCAGGATCATGCGGAAGCCGGTGCGGACCAGGGACTGGTCGTCGGCGATCACCACCCGGATCATGCCGGGGCCGCCAGCGGCAGGACCGTGGTGACCTCGAAGCCGCCCCGGTCGGCCGGCCCGGCGTGGACGGTGCCGCCGAGGGCGGTGACCCGTTCGGCGATGCCGCGCAGGCCGTTGCCGAACACCGGTGGCCGCCCCGTGCCGCCGGTGTCGTGCACCCGGATGGTGAGTTCGCCGCCGGTGAAGTCGAGGCCGACGCTGCACGAGCAGCCCGGGTCGGCGTGCTTGAGCGTGTTGGTCAGCGCCTCCTGGACGATCCGGTACGCCGACAGCTCGATGCCCGCCGGCAGCGTCGCCGGCTCGCCCGTGATCTCGAACGCGACCGGGCGCCCGCTGGCGCGGACCCGGTCGATCAGCTCGGGCAGCGCGGCGAGGCTGGGCTGCGGGGCCAGCTCCGCCTGCGTGCGGACCAGGCCGAGCAGCCGGCGCATCTCGGCGAGCGAGGCGCGGCCCGTCGTGATCACGTTGTGCAGGGCGGCCTCGCTGCGTTCGGGGTGGCGGCGCAGCGCCGCCTGCGCCCCCTGCGCCTGGACGACCATCACCGACAGGCCGTGCGCGACGACGTCGTGCAGCTCGCGGGTGATCCGCCCGCGTTCGGTCGCGACGGCGAGGGCGGTGCGCTGCTCCTGGTCGCGTTCCAGGTCGGCGGCCCGCGCCTCGATGACGGCCAGGTGCGCCCGCCGCGTCCGGGCGTTGTCGCCGGCCGCCCAGGCGATGCCGAGCAGCAGCGCCGGGACGGCCGCGTCCGACAGGGCCTGGAGCACCGCGCCCCACGCGGAGGGAAGGAAGTCCCCCTTGCGCGGGCCGAGGCGGCCCAGGCGGATCGCCTCCAGCGGCTCCACCAGCGCGAGCAGGCCCAGTCCCGTCTCAAGGGCGATCAGTAACGCCACCGACGCCCTGCGGGTCGCGGCGGCGCCGGCCAGCCCGTACACCGTGACCAGGACGCTCAGGTCGAGCGGCAGCAGCGGGAGATCGTGGCCGAGCCCCGATCCCGGTCTCAACGGTTTGGCGAACACCACGGCGGGCCAGCCGGTGAGGTGCGAGGCGACGCCCGCCGCGGCGAGGACCACGGCGGCCACCGGCAGGCGGCGCCGGACCAGGAGCGCCGCGACCAGCAGCCCGCCCGCCAGCCACCAGAAGGCGATGTGCACCCGCCAGCCTGCCTCGGAGCCGTAGACCATCGTCATCTTGGCCTGGGTCGGGGTGTGCAGGCCCGGGTCGGCGCCGAGCAGCGCGCTCGCCAGGGCGAGGACGGCCGCCGCCGCGGAGTCGAGCAGGAGGGGGCCGGCCCGGGGACGCATGGCTGAAGGGTATGACGCCGCGGTCGCGAGCGGATCTGTCGGAAGATGTACGCAGGGGTCCGCCTCGCGCCAGACGCGGACGGGCGGCGCGGACGCCCACCCTGGCGGACATGAACAGACTCGCCCCCGCGGCGCTGGCCGCAGCGTCGGTGCTGGCCCTGGCCGGGTGCGCCTCCGGCCACGGCGCGGCGTCCGCGTCCCCCTCGTCCAGCGCCAACAACATGCAGCAGGTGCTCGCGCTGGGCAGGAGCATGTCGCAGTGCGCCCGGGCGCACGGCTACCCGACCTTCCCCGACCCTAAAGTGAACGCCACCGGGGACGACATCACCTTCTCCCCGGCCGGCGGGCCCGACCAGACGAAGACGATCTTCCAGGCGCTGGAGAGCGTCCCGGAATGCAAGGCGATCCTCGACCGGATGAACTCCACCGCCAAGAAGCGGTCCGGGAGGGACAACCGGCAGGAGCCCAAACCGAAGGACGTCCCGGCCCTCAAACGGTTCGCCCAATGCGTCCGCGAACACGGCATCCCGGAATGGCCCGACCCCAAGGCCGACGGGTCCTTCCCGCTCCACGGGACGGCGATCGAGGCGGAAGGCAAGTCGCAGCGCCTCCTCCAGGCCACACAGCCCTGCCAGCGGTACTGGTCGGGAAGGATCGCCGTCTCATGAGGGCCGTCGTGATCGCGGCGACCGGGGTCGCGGTCGTCGCCGCGTCCGGCGGGATCTGGGCGGCGAGCCGGGGGGAACCCGCGCGCGGGGCGGGCAAGGCGCCGGTGGCGGTGACCGCGGTCCCGGTGCGGCGCGGCGACATCGTCTCGCGGGTGCCGCTGTCGGGGACGCTCGGCTACGACGGGACCGTCTCGGTCGTGAACCAGCTGGCCCCCGGGGTGGTGACGGCCGCGCCCGCGGCCGGCTCGGTGATCGGGCGCGGGTCACGGCTGTTCGCCGTCGCGGGCACCGACGCCGTCCTGCTCTACGGACACGTCCCGGCCTACCGCCCCTTCACCTGGGGCATGACGGCCGGCGCCGACGTGCTGGAGCTCGAACGCAATCTCGACGCCCTCGGATACGCGCCCGGCACCGTCGACCGGCACTTCTCGGCCGCGACGGCGGCGGCCGTGCGCCGGTGGCAGAAGGCGCGCGGGCTGCCGCCGGCCGCCCGGACCGGGGAGCTCGCGCTCGGCGAGGTCGTGTTCCTCCGCGGGCCCGTCCGCGTCTCCCATGTGGACACCGGCGCCGGGGCGTCGGCCGGGCCGGGGACGCGGATGCTGTCCGGCACGTCGACCGTCAAGGTCGTCCGGGTGTCGGTGACGGCGGACCGGCGGGCGCAGCTGCACGCCGGCGACCCGGTGCAGATCACGATGGTCGGCTCGGACGGCGTCGTCCAGGGCCGGGTCAGGACGCTCGGGAAGGTCGCCGCGGCGCCCGAGGCGCCGCAGGGCGCGCCCCCGGGGCCCGCCACGGTGACCGTGACCATCACGCTGGTCAGGCCACCGCGGGTGTTCGCCGACCTCGACCAGGTGCCCGTGCAGGTCGCGATCGAGAGCGAGCGGCGGCGCGACGTGCTGACGGTTCCCGTCACGGCGCTGCTGGCGCGTCCCGGGGGCGGCTACCAGGTGGCCGTCCGGGACGGGGCCGCGCGGCGGCTCGTCCCCGTCACACCCGGGCTGTTCGACGACGCGACCGGGACCGTCGAGGTGAACGGCGTCGGCGAGGGCACGCGCGTGGAGGTGCCCGTCTCATGAGCGACATCGTGTTGAGCTTCACCGAGGTCGTGAAGACCTATCCCGGGACGCCGCCGGTGGAATCGCTGCGCGGAGTGGACCTGGCCGTGCGGTCCGGAGAGATGACCGCGGTGGTCGGGCCGTCCGGGTCGGGCAAGACGACGCTGCTCAACCTGGCCGCGGGACTGGACCGTCCGACGGGCGGATCGGTGTCGCTGGGCGGCGAACGCATCGAGACGCTGCCGGACCGGCGGCTCTCGGGGCTGCGCGCGCACGCGGTCGGCGTCGTCTTCCAGCGGTTCTTCCTGCTCGACCACCAGACGGCGGTGGCGAACGTCGCGGACGGACTGCTCTACCGGGGCGTTCCGCCGCGCCGCCGCAAGGCCGCCGCGCTGGAGGCGCTGGACCGGGTCGGCCTCTCCGGCAGGGCCGGCCATCCGGCCCGCGTGCTGTCGGGAGGCGAGCGCCAGCGGGTCGCGATCGCCCGCGCCCTCGTCGGCCGCCCCGCCCTCGTGCTGGCCGACGAGCCGACCGGCAACCTGGACTCGGCCACCGGCGACCGGATCCTCGCACTGCTGCACGACCTCAACGCCGGCGGCGTCACCCTGCTGGTCATCACGCACGACGCCCATGTCGCGGACGCCTGCGGCCGCCGCGTCGAACTGCGCGACGGCCGGATCACCGCCGACGAACCGGCCGGGGGCCGGGCATGAGCGCGTCGCGGTTGCGGGCGGGCGACCTGCTGCCCCTGGCCACCGTGGGCCTGCGGAGCAGGCGGCTGCGGACGGCGCTGTCGACGCTCGGCGTCGCGATCGGGATCGCGGCGATCATCGCGGTGCTGGGCATCACCCGCTCCAGCCAGTCGCAGCTGCTGGCCCGCGTCGACCGGCTCGGCACGAACCTGCTGACGGTGGCGACCGGCACCGACCGCGGCGGCGCCGAGGTGCCGCTGCCGCCGACCGCGACCGCGAGCGTCGCGCGCACCGACGGGGTCACCCGGGTCACGGCCACCGCCGACCTCCCCGACCTCGCCGTGTTCCGCACCGACCGCGTCCCGGGCGGCCGCACCGGCGGGCTCGACGTGCGCGCGACCGAGCCGTCCCTGCTCGCCACCCTGGACGGCCGCCTGGCCGCGGGCGCGTTCCTCACCGAGGCCACCGGACGCTATCCGGTGGTCGTACTCGGCCACGACGCCGCCGAGGGGCTCGGCATCGACCGGGTCGACACCGCGACGCGGGTCTGGCTCGGCGGACGCTGGTTCACCGTCGCCGGCATCCTGCAGCCGCTGGAGCTCGCGCCCGAGATCGACCGGGCGGCGCTGATCGGCACCGCGGCCGCCGCCGGGTTCGGCTACACCGGGCACCCGACGAGGCTCTATCTGCGGGCGGACACCGGCCGGGTCGACGCGACCTCCGGGCTGCTGGCCCGCGCCGTCGACCCGGAGGCCCCCGACACCGTGGCCGTCACCCGGCCGTCCGACGTGCTGGAGTCACGGCTGCTCATCGCCGGTTCGACGACGGCGCTGCTGCTGGGGCTCGGCGCCGTCGCGCTGCTCGTCGGTGGGATCGGGATCGCGAACGTCATGGTCATCTCCGTCCTGGAGCGCCGCGGCGAGATCGGGCTGCGCCGCGCGCTGGGCGCCACCCGCCCGCACATCGCGGCCCAGTTCCTGCTGGAATCCCTGCTGCTGTCGGCGCTGGGCGGGGTCGCCGGCGTCCTGCTGGGCACGCTGATCACGTTCGCGACCGCCGCGCAGCGTCACTGGCACCCCGAGATACCGGCGGCCGCGGTCGGCGCCGGCCTCGCGGCGGCCGTCCTCATCGGTGCCCTGGCCGGCCTCTATCCCGCCGCCCGCGCCGCCCGGCTGCCCCCGACCGAGGCCCTCCGCGCGGCCTAGTTCCGCACGCCCGGCCCAGGGCCCTCGACCGGCGGCCCGGACCCGGTGGACCTCGGCGGTCACCGATCTAGAGGGGGCTAGAGGGGGACGTCCCAGAAGGCGAGCTCGTGGCGCATGCCCTCCAGGAACAGGCGCTCCGCGCGGGCGGGGTCGGCGCCGGACTCGTCGATCATCTGGGCGATGCGGCGGGTCAGCTCCGCGAAGCCGGGGTCGGCGTAGGTGTCGACCCAGCGGCGGTAGCGCGGCTCCGCCGGCGGGTCCTCGGCGAGGCGGGCGCCCAGCGTCGAGTAGCCCCACATGCAGGGGTACAGGGCGGCGAGCCCGTCGCCGTAGGCGGCGGCGCTGTCCAGCAGGAACGCGGTGTAGGCGGCGCAGGGCGGCCCCTTCCGGGCGCCGTCCAGGTCGGCGCCGAACTCCGCGGACAGCGACCGGTGCAGGTCCAGCTCGTCGTGGTAGGTCGCGTGCGCCAGGTCGACGAGATCGCCGAGGTGCGCGGACGGCGCCTGCCAGGCGAGCCGGGAGAACACGCGGACGTAGTCGTGCAGGAACAGGTAGTCCTGTTCGAGCCAGGAGCGGAAGACCGCCTCGTCCAGGTCGCCGTTCGCGATGCCGACGACGGTCGGGTGCTTCAGCTGCTCCTCGACCAGCGGACGGCCGAGCTCCTCCAGATGCGCCGCGAGACTCATGCGGGCCAGTCTGACATCACCCCGGACTCGGGCGAATCCGGCGTCTTCCCCCGGACACGACCAGGCCCCGCCGGGTCTTGCGGCCCGGCGGGGCCCTGGTCAAGCACCGGTGTGCGGGTCGCCTCTCGGCGAAAGGCTCAACACGGCTCCAGCCGGACGGTATTCCGTGAAGGCGATAGGTGAGGCCCGGGGACACCAGGCACACCGGCTGCCATGTGTAACCCCTGGGGCCCCCGGGATTGTTCCCGCCCGCCGGATCGGATTCCGTCAGCGGGCGGACGCGGGCTGCGGAGGGACGTCGGAGAACGTGCCGGTGCGGCGGATCGTGTGCCAGCCGAGCCGGGACCCCAGCAGCGCCGTGACCACCGACTGGACGACGACCAGGTACATGAGCTGCCGGTACACGAACTGCTGGAGGGGCAGCGCCCACAGCGGGCGGACGCGCTCCCCGTCCAGCCAGAGCGCGTACGCGCCCGCGGCCGTCTGCGCCGCGACGAACCCGGCCCACAGCAGGATCGGCTCCACCGGGTTCAGGAAGACCAGCCCGAACAGTGCGAACAGGTCGACGGCGGGCGCGAACAGCGGCAGCAGCACCTGGAACACCGCCAGGTAGGTGAGGCAGCGGCGGCCGAACCGGCCGGACGGGCCGCGCTCCACCAGCGACCGGCGGTGCTTCCACATCGCCTGCATCGTCCCGTAGCACCAGCGGTACCGCTGCCGCCACAGCTGCCGCAGCGACGACGGCGCCTCCGTCCAGGCGATCGCCTTCTCCTCGTACACGACGCGGTACCCGGACCGGCAGATCGCCATGGTGAGGTCGGTGTCCTCGGCGAGGGTCTCGGCGGGGACGCCGCCGACGCGCGCCAGCACCGAGCGGCGGAACGCGCCGATCGCGCCCGGGACGGTCGGCATGCACTGCAGCACGTCGAACATCCGGCGGTCGAGGTTGAAGCCGATCACGTACTCGATGTGCTGCCAGCGGCCGAGGAGCCCGCCCCGGTTGGCGACCTTGGTGTTGCCGCTCACCGCGCCGACCCGCGGGTCGGCGAGCGGCCCGACGATGTGCCGGAGGGTGTCGCGCTGGAACACGGTGTCGCCGTCGACCAGCACGAGGATCTCCGCGCGCGCCACGGCCGCGCCCGCGTTCAGGGCGCTGGGCTTGCCGCCGTTGGGCTTGCGGACGAGCCGGACGCCCGGCAGGGCGAGCCCCTCGACGATCGCGGCGGTCCGGTCGGACGACCCGTCGTCCACCACGATCACCTCGAACGCGCCCGGATAGTCGGTGTCGAGCAGCGAGCGGACCGTCGCCGCGATCCCGGCCTCCTCGTTGTAGGCGGGCACGATGACGGAGATGTCCGGGTACGGTCCGGGCGGCGCCGGCCCCGCCCGCGGCCCCCGGCGGGACGCCCCCCGGCGGGACGGCCGCCGGACGCGCCGGACGTGCACGTGCGCGAACACCAGCAGCAGCACGAGCCTCAGCACGTACAGGGCCCCGGCCACGCCGAACAGCGCGCCCAGCCAGCCGGTGAGCGCGGACGCGGTCCGCTGCGCGGCGACCAGCGTCCAGCCGATCGCCTTCTCCCGGCCCGGGACGGCGATGTCGGCGGCGGGCATCCGCATCGCCTGCGACAGCGTGGTGAAGCGGTAGCCCTGCGGCTGGAGCCGGTCGATGATCTGCTCGACGGCGGCGACGGTCTGCGCCCGGTCGCCGCCCGAGTCGTGCAGCATGACGACGGCGCCCTGGCCGCGCCGCTCGGCCGCGAGCGCGGCCTTGACGATCTCGGCGGTGCCGGGCCGCCGCCAGTCCTCGGTGTCGCGGTCGGTGAGCACGACGACGTAGCCGTCGGCGCCCGCGCGGCGGGCCGCCCCCCACTCCGGCGCGGTCAGGCCGTCCGGGACGGAGGAGTACGGCATCCGCATCAGCCGCGTGTGGACCCCGGCCGCTCCCGCGAGCGCGCGCTGCGTGAGGTCGAGTTCCAGGCGCGCGCGCCAGGCGGGGGCGGTGGCGAGGTCGACATGGGTGTAGGTGTGCGAGCCGATCTCGTTGCCCTCGCGCAGGATGCGGCGCGTCAGCCCCGGGTTCTCGGCGATGTGCGCGCCGACGGCGAAGAAGGTGCCGTGCGCGCCGTGGCGGCGCAGGACGTCGAGGATCCGCGGCGTCCAGGTCGGGTCGGGGCCGTCGTCGAAGGTCAGCGCGATCGTCTTGGCCGGCGTCCGCAGCGAGTGCGGCGTTCCGCCCGCCATGTTGAGCACCGGTCCGCCGGAGGTGATCGCGGACGGCGCGGGGACGGGGTGTGCGGGGTCCTTGCGCGGTGCCTCCCCGACTGCGCCGTGCGCGTAGCCGTCCAGCAGCAGGAGGACGGTCAGCGCCAGGCCACCGAGAAGCAGCAGGACCCAGTGGCCCCGCGGTTCGCCTCGCCGCATGCTCAGGCCGGCTTCTTGGTGTGCCCCCACGCGGGCGGGGTCGCGTGGGAGTTGCCCGGCCGGCTCGTGGACGTGGTGGCCGAGGGCTTGGCGCTGGGCGCGGACGACGCGGACGGCGCGGCCGTCGTCACCGGCTTCGACGTCGCGGAGGGCGCCTTGGGCGACGCCCCCGACGGGACGGTGCGCGGACGCCGGCTCGGCGACGCCCCACCAGGCTCAGCCACCACGCCCTGCTTTCCGGCGCGCGCGCTGGCCGGCTGCTGCCCGCCCACGCCGGGATGCGCGGACGGCGCGTTCCACGGCGTCCCCGGCACGGCTGCGCCCGTCGCCGCCCCGATGCCCAGCGCGCCGAGGAAGACCACGAGCAGCGCGCCCGCCAGCAGCCCGATCCGCCGGGCCAGCCGGTGCCGCCGCCCGGTCGCGTCCACGAACACCGGCGCCCCGTCCGGCGCGGTGGCCCCGGGACCGCCCGGGCGCACGCCGCCCGGGCGCACGCCGTCCGGGGGTGGGGCGCCCGTCGTGGACACGGCCTGCGTCAGGGGCACGGTGTGCAAGGGGTGCGCGGCATGGTCCGGGAATCCGGCGCCGCCCGGCGCGGCGCCGGATTCCTCGTCCGGGCCGTGCCGGTGTGCAGGCAAATCACGGATCATGTCGTCCATCACTTCGCATCAGGGGACGAACGCCGCGCGCGCTCTGGCGATCGGCCGTTCAGAACGGTCAGCGCCGAGCACCTCGTACATGTCACACCACTCCTGAATTGCCTGCACAATGACGCACGTGACGCGAGCGCGGCAGGAGGGTGCGGGCGGCGAGGACGACCTCGACCGCGCTCTTCGCGCGGCCCAGGAAGGGGACGAGGAGTCCTTCCGGGTGCTCTACCGCGACGTCCAGCCCCGGCTGATCCGCTTCGCCGGCGCGCTCGTCGGCGCGGACGCCGAGGACGTGACGTCCGAGGCGTGGCTGCAGATCGCCCGCGACCTGCCCGCCTTCCGCGGCGACATCGACGGGTTCCGCGGCTGGACCGCCACGATCACCCGGCACCGCGCGCTGGACCACCTGCGCCGCCGGTCCCGCCGCCCGGCCGCCGACGCGCCCGCCGAGGAGCTGCTCACGCTCGCGGCGCCCGCCGACACCGAGGCGCTGGCCCTCGACGGCATCGCCACCGAGGACGCGCTGCGGCTGATCGCCGGGCTGCCGCGCGACCAGGCCGAGGCGGTGCTGCTGCGCGTGGTGGTGGGACTGGACGCCAAGTCCGCGGGGAAGGTGCTCGGGAAGCGGCCGGGCGCGGTCCGCACCGCCGCCCACCGGGGCCTGCGCCGCCTGTCCGAGCGGCTCGCGGGGTCCGCCGCCGCGGTCTCCGGGACCGTTCCGGCGCCGCAGGCGGGCTCGCTGCCCGCCGCCCGAAGTGACAAAAGCGGCGGTACGGGCGCTGAAGGGGTGAGATGAGCGACCATCAGCGAGCCCGACGGCTCGATCAGCGCACCGCCGAGCGGCTGCTCGGCGGGGCTCCGGCGCGCCCCGCGAACGGCTCCGCGAACGGCTCCGCCGACGGCTCCGCGGGCGGCTCCGCCGACGGGCATGACGCGCTGCGCGCGCTGCTGTCGGCCGCCGCCGGTCCGCCGCGTCCGGGGGAGCTGGCCGGCGAGGACGCCGCGGCCGCCGCCTTCCGCGCCGCCCGGGCGCGCCCCGCCGCGCGGCGCTCGCGCTGGGCCGCCGTGCCCCGCTACGCGACGGTCAAGGTCGCCGTGGTCGCCGCCACGCTCGCGGCGTTCGGCGGGGGCGTGGCGGTCGCGGCGAGCACCGGGCACCTTCCGGGGCAGTCCCCGGCGCCCGCGCCGTCCCACCACCACGCGCCGAAGCAGCCGTGGCACCGCGGCGACCGGCTGCCGCAGGCGCCGTCGCCGTCGCCGTCGGTCGTCCCGCGCACGTCCCCGCCGCGGCATCCGAAGCCGAGCCCGTCCCCGAAGGGCACGCCCCAGCACGCCCGGACGACGCCTCCCGGCCAGGCCAACACCCGGTCCCCGAAGGCCAAGAAGACGCACCCGAGCAACGGGAACAGCGGAAGCAACGGCAACAACAGCAGCAACAGCGGCAAGAGCGACGGGAACGGCGCGAACACGGCGCACAGCGGCAAGAACGACCACAGCCAGAGCGGCGGGAACGGTCCCCTGCCAGGTCGAGTGCCAGGCGGGACCGCACACCCTGCATCACGATGACCGCGCGCATGGCGCTGGACGAGCTGGGCCTCCCCGGCGCCTCCGTCACGGCGCGCGTCGACCTCGACCGGCGGGAGACGGCCACCCTCTTCCGCTACCGGCTGGCGTTCGACCCGGCCCCGCCCGCCGGCGTCCGCGAGGCGGTCCTGCGCCGCGTGGAGCGCTCGCCGGTCCGGCGGACGCCGGGCAGGCCCCTGTCATTCGTGGCGGAGGGCTCCCTCGCCGGTGATTGACCGGTAGTAGCAGGTCGGGCGCGCGTCGCCCGACGCCGACTTCGTGTGGCAGGCGCCGCCGGTCGTCCGGTTGACCAGGTAGAGCAGCGAGTTCTGCTCGCAGTTGACGCGGACCTCGACCAGCTCCAGCACGTCGCCGGACGACGCGCCCTTGCGCCACAGCTCGTTGCGCGACGTCGACCACAGCACCGCGATCCGCTCGTCCAGCGTCGCCTTCAGCGCCTGCTCGTTGGCGTAGCCGATGAACAGGACGTCCTTGCTCGCGGCGTCCTGCAGCACGACCGGCACGACCTCCGAACCGGTCGCCGCGACGGCGCGCAGCTTGCCGAAGTCGAGTGCGAGCCGCGTTCCCTCTTCGAGTTCGTTCACCACGCGATCCTCCCTGGGCCCCCGGTGCGACGGCAACCGACCGTCACCGTGCGCGTCGGCGCCGGCACGTATCGTCGCACGTCCGGGCCGTGCATCTGCGTAAACGGCGAATGCGCGGCGCCCGGCTTGTCACCACAGGCGATTGTGCGGCCGCATCGGCGGACCCATGCTGGCCGGAGCACTCACCTGAGGGAGCGATTCGATGACACGGGGCACTGTCCGGACGCGCGGTCCCATGCGACTCCTCGGCACCACCACCCTGCCCGGGGTCGCCCGGTCCGCCCCGGAGGCGCGCGCGTTCGTCCGCCGCGTCGCGCCGCACATCGACGCCGAGGCCCTCGCCGACATCGTGCTGTGCGTGGACGAGCTGGTCGCGAACGCGTGCGAGCACACCGCGTCGGGCCTGGGCGGCCGGGTGACCGTCATCGTCAGCGCCGCCGACGGAACGCTTCGTGTCACCGTCCTGGACGATGGCGGCACGGGCGGCGCGCCCTGCGTGCGCGACGCCCCGTGCGGCGAGGACGGCCGGGGGCTGCGGCTCGTCGACGCCCTGTCCACCGCGTGGGGCTCGCACCGCGCCCTCGGCGGCACGGCGGTATGGGCCGAGTTCCACGCCCCCGCCGCCCCGCGCGTCCCCTGCGATCAAGTCGGATGACACGGGCTCGCGGATGACGGCATCCTTTGACGGCCTTGCCGTCAGCCGTGGAGGTCCGTCATGCCGACGCTCGTCCTGTCGCCCCGCTACTCCGAGGACTCGAAGGTGCTGCGGCTCGCCGCCGGACGGGCCGGATGGAAGGCGGAACGCCTGGGCGGGTGGCGGGCGCCGGCGCGGCTGCGCGGACAGGACGTGGCGCTCTACGGGGAGCCGACGTTCGTGGAGGTCATCGCGGCGCAGCTCGGCGTCGCGCTGATCGACGCGCCGCCCTCGTGGCTGCCCGGCCTGCCGGAACGGCATCTCCGTCGAAATGTAGATATGTCGACATTGGCGGAGGTTCGTGAGTCGCTCGTCCGGCCGGTCTTCGTGAAGCCGGCGGACGGCCGCAAGGGCTTCGAGGGCCGGGTCTACGGCTCGCCCGCCGGCCTCCCGGACGCGGTGCCCGGCGACACCCCCGTCCTCGTCGGCGAACCGGTCGAGTGGGAGGTCGAGTACCGCTGCCAGGTACTGGACGGCGAGATCGTCGCGATGTCGCCGTACCTGCGGGACGGCGAGCTCGCGCTCACCGGCGACGGCCGCTGGGAGGCGCCCTGGGACGCGGAGGCCCTCGCCTACGCCGAGCTGCTCCTGGACGAGGTACCGCTGCCGCCCGCGGTCGTCGTCGACGTCGGCCTGATCAAGGGTCGGGGGTGGGCGGTCGTGGAGACGAACGCGGCCTGGGGCGCGGGCCTGTACGGGTGCGACCCGCAGGCCGTCCTGCGCGTTCTGGCCCGGGCGTGCGCGCCCGCGCCGTCCGACGGCGCATGGACGACCGCTCCCGTCCGGCTGGGCGACTGACAGGGAAGGACGCGGATCCGAGGCGGATGCGGCCGGCTCGTCGACCAGTCGGGTGACAGATGCCCGGCCCGTAGGCCCGTTCTTAGCGTCGGGGCCATGGAAAGCACACCTCTACGCGTCGCCGTCATCACCGCCAGCACCCGCGAGGGACGCTTCGGCCCGACCGTCGCCCGCTGGTTCGCCGAGCAGGCGGCCCAGCGGGACGACCTCGTCCTGGACCTGGTGGACGTCGCGGACGCGCCGCCCCCCAGCCGCCTCGGCACGCCCGCGCCCGACGGCTTCGACGAGATCACCCGCACGCTGCAGGCGGCCGACGCCTTCACCGTCATCACCTGCGAGTACAACCACAGCTTCCCCGGGACGCTGAAGAACCTGATCGACACCCACTACTACGAATGGCGCGCCAAGCCGGTCGCGTTCGTGTCGTACGGCGGGGTGTCCGGCGGGCTGCGGTCCGTCGAGCATCTGCGCGGCGTCTTCGCCGAGCTGCACGCCGTCACGATGCGCGACACGGTCAGCTTCCACGCGCCGTGGAACTGGTTCGGCGAGGACGGGCGCCCCGTCGACGCCGAGGGCGCCGAGGCGGCGGCGAAGGGCATGCTCGACCAGCTCGCCTGGTGGGGCCACGCGCTGCGCGACGCCCGCGCCGCCCGGCCGTACGGCGGCTGACGTGGCGGCGACGACGCAGGCCCCGCCGGCGGTGAGAAGCGGTACGCGGCCGATGGCGGTCGCGCTGGTGCTGGTCCTCGGCTCGATCATGATCACGCTGGACCAGACCGTGGTGAACGTCGCGCTGAACCGGCTGTCGGCGGACTTCGGCGCGCCGCTCGGCACCGTCCAGTGGGTGGCGACCGCGTACGCGCTGGCGCTGGCCGCGGTGATCCCGTCCGCCGCGTGGGCGGTCGGGCGGTTCGGCGCGCGGCGGCTGTACCTGGCGGCGATCGCCGCGTTCGCGGCCGGGTCGGCGCTCGCCGGGCTGGCCTGGAACATCGAGTCGCTGATCGCGTTCCGCGCGGTGCAGGGGCTGAGCGGCGGCCTGGTGATGCCGGTCGGCATGACGATCCTGCTGCGCGCCGCCGGACCGGACCGGCTCGGCCGGCTGATGAGCACGCTCGGGCTGGCCGTGCTTGTCGGCCCGCTCGCCGGGCCTGTCCTCGGCGGCTGGCTGATCGACGCGGTGTCGTGGCGGTGGATGTTCTTCGTCAACCTGCCGGTCGCGGCGGCGGTCGTGGCGCTCGCCGCGCGGGTCTTCCCCCGCGACGCCGCCGGGGCGCGCACCCCGCTGGACGTCCTCGGCCTGCTGATGCTGTCGCCCGGCCTCGCCGCCCTGCTGTACGGGGTGACGACCGGCGGCGACCGCGGCGACTTCGGCTCGGCCCGCGTGCTGGTCCCGCTGGCCGCCGGGGCGCTGCTGGTCGCCGGGTTCGTGCTGCGGGCGCTGACCGTCCGGCATCCGCTGATCGACCTGCGGCCGTTCCGCGACCGGACGTTCGCCGCCGCGACCGGGACGCTCGCGCTGTTCGCGACCGGCTACTTCGGGACGATGCTGCTGCTCCCCCTGTACCTCCAGGTCGTGCGCGGCGAGAGCGCGACGGTGGCGGGCCTGCTCGGCATCCCGTTCGCGCTCGGCTCCGGGACGGCGATGCAGGCCGCCGGGCGGATCGTGGACCGGGTCCCGCCGGGCCGGCTCGTGCCCGTGTCGGTCACGACCGCGCTGGCCGGGTTCGGGCTGTTCACCGTCCAGCTGAGCGCGGACGCCCCGTACTGGGGGCTGTGCGCGGCGATGCTGCTGATGGGCGCGGGCGGTGGCGCGACGATGATGCCGGCGATGACGGCGGCGACCCGCGGGATGGGGCACGAGCAGGCGCCCGCCGCGAGCACGACGGTGAACCTCGTCAACACCGCGTGCGGCGCGATCGGGACGGCGCTGGCGTCGGTGGTGCTGTCCACGCTGATGAGCGGCCTCGTCCCGGACGATCCGGACGGCGGCGGCGCGCTCCAAGCCGTGCACCGGCTGAGCCCGCGGGCGCACGCGGCCGTCGCCGGGCCGCTGGCGGACGCGTTCCGGCACACGTATGCGTTCGCGCTCGTCCTGCTGGCCCTGGCGCTGGTCCCGGCGCTCCTCCTGCCGCGCCGCACCGCGCGGAAGTGAGGCGCCGAGGACCCCCGCTCCGGTGTCCGGAACGGGGGTCCTGGGCGTGAGGGCCCGGAGGGCGCGGGGGCCTTGCGGGGCCTCGCGTCCCTATTTCGCGGGCGGGATGTTGTGGTTCAGGCGGAACAGGTTCGCCGGGTCGTAGTGCGCCTTCAACTCGGCGAGCCGCCGGTACGTCTCCGGCTCGTACGCGGCCCGCACCTGGCCGGGCGTCGCGTTCGCGCCGAACAGGAAGTTCAGCACCTGCCCGCGCGACCGCGCGGCGAGCAGCCCGCCGAACCGGCCGTGCAGGGCGTCGGCACCGGTGGCGTCCGGGCCGAGCTTGGACAGCAGGCCGACCAGGTACCCGGCGCCCCGGTTGCCGACCGCGTTCGGCACGGCCGGCGGCTTCGCCATCGCCCCGCCGAGGTGCCGGACCTCCACGATCGCCCGGTCGGGCGCGCCCGGCCCGGCCAGGTCGAGCAGGTCGCGGACGAGATCGCCGTCCAGCGCGCCGACCGCGACGTTCGTCGCCCGGTACGCCATCGGGACGGGCGGCTCGTTGTGGATGAGACCCGAGTCGGTGTACGGCATCTCGCCGGCCGTGTCGACCAGCCGCGGCCCGATCGCTCGCAGCGGCGCGATGAGCCGCTCGCCCTCCGCCGCGTCCCCCGTGTACGCGATCCGGACGTGGGCGACGTGGCGTCCGCGCAGCGGTTCGGGGAACGCGGGGACGCCGGGCACCGGCATCAGCGCGACCGACGAGGTCATCTCGTCCGGGACGGTCTCCGTCCACCGCCGCCAGGCGTCCATCACCTCGGGGATCAGGTCGGCGTCGAAGTACAGGCCGCCGCCGTACAGCCGCGCGACCGGCAGCAGCCCGATCTCCAGGCCCGTGACCACGCCGAAGTTGGCGCGGCCGCCGAGCAGCGCCCAGAACAGGTCCGGGTCGCTCTCCGGCGTGACGTGCCGGAGCCGCGCGTCCGCGGTGACCGCGTCGATCGACCGGACGTGGTCGGCCGCGAACCCGTACCGCCGCGACATCAGGCCGATCCCGCCGCCGAGCGTGTAGGACACGGCGCCGACGCCGGGCGACGACCCGCTCAGCGGCGCCAGCCCGTGCGGGGCGGCCGCCGCGACGACCTGAGCCCACCGGACGCCGGCCTCGATCCGCGCCGTCCGGGCCGCCGGGTCGATCTCCACGCCGGTCATCGTCCGGGTGGCGATCAGCAGGCCGCCGCCGGCGGGGAGCGGGAGGCCGTGCCCGGTGTTCTGCACGGCGACCGGCATGCCCCGTTCGGCGGCGAGCTCGACGGCGGCGCGCACGTCGCCGGCGTCCTCGGCCACCACGATCGCCTCGGGACGGTGCGGGTCGGCGGTCTGGAAGCCGGTCCGCTCGGCGTCGTAGCCGTCGTCGCCCGGCGCGAGCACCGCGCCCCGCACCGTCCCGTACGCGCTCATCGTGGCCCCTCTCAGGTCGCTCCCCGTCGCTCACCGTCCATCCTGGTCATCGGCTTTCCATACGTCAAAGAGATGGATCTTCTGACGCCAAGCAGGATTGCTTATAGCTCAGAGTTCCTTGAGGAAGCCCGAGTCGACCACCACGTCCGCACCCGTCGTGCTCGCCGAGCGCGGCGAGGCCAGCAGCGCCACCGCGTCCGCGACCTCCTGCGGCTCGGCCATCCGGCCGGTCGTGAGGCTCATCATCTCCGCCGCGCCGCCGTTCAGCACCGCGTCCCGGTCCGAGCCGGTGGCCTGCGCGATCACGTCGGCCGCGCCGCCCTCCTCGGTCCACCAGGCGGTCCGGACCGGGCCCGGCGACACCGTGTTGACCCGGACGCCCTGCGGCCCGAACTCCTCCGACAGGCCCTTCGCCAGGTTGTTCAGCGCCGCCTTCGCCGCGTTGTAGTCGAAGTTCATCGGCCCCGGGCGCCGCCCGTTCACCGACGACACGTTGACGATCGCCGCCGCGTCGCTTTCCAGCAGGTGCGGCAACGCCGCCCGGACCGCCCGGACCACGGCGAGCACGTTGAACTCGAACACCTCGCGCCAGTCGTCGTCGGTCAGCGTGCCGAACCCGAACCGGGGCATGACCGCGCCGGGCGGCGGGCCGCCCGCGTTGTTGACCAGGACGTCCAGCCGGCCGAACGCCTCCACGGCCCGCTCGACGGCGAGGCCGGGCGCGGCCGGGTCCATCAGGTCGGCGGCCACGTGCACCAGGTCCGGCCCGGCGAGCGCGTCGAGCTCCGGGCCGGGCTTGCGGGAGACGGCGACCACGCGGGCGCCCTCGTCCAGCAGCGTCCGCACGATCGCCAGCCCGATGCCCTTCGAAGCGCCGGTGACGACCGCGACCCGTCCGGTGAGGCGCAGGTCCATGAGGTTTCCCTTCGTCGGTGCGCACGCCCCGTCCGGGCGTGCGGCACCCCATGAACCCCGCCTCGCCGATCACGGTTGCAGCCGCGGCTACCCGCCTTCGGCGCTGCGGCGCGCGCGCAGGGCGCGGACACGTCCGCGACTGGCGCAAGCGGGCGACGGGCACCAGCGGCGCCGGTCCGCGGGATCGGCGAACACGCCGCGGCAGTCGTCCTCGGGGCAGACCTTCAGGAACGCCCGCTCCGGGCCGGTCAGCTGGTCGACGGCCTGGCGCGCGATCCGGGCGAGCGCGGCGCCGCCGTCGGCCGGCGCGGCCCGCACGAGGCGCCCGTCCACGGCCAGCTCGACCGGCTCCGGGGCCGCCAGGAACCCGGCGAGCGCCCGTACCTCGTCGTCGGGCGGGGGTGCGCCGTCGACGGTCGCCAGCGCGATCGGGCGCAGCGTCTCGCGCAGCCGCCGGGCCCGTTCGAGGTCGCCGACGTCCACCGGGCGGGCCGGGGCCAGCTCGCACGCATCGAGCCACTCGGCGAACCGCCGCACGTCGGGGATCCGCTCGACCGGCCGCGCGCCGAACGCCCGGCCTCTCGTGGCCAGCAGGTTCAGCCAGGTCGCGCCGCAGTCGAGCCGGAACGCGGTCGGGTCGTCCTTCACCATGCCCCGATTGTAACGCCTCGATCGTTACGCTAGTGTGTAACGCATCAGCCGTTACAAGGAGCCCTCATGGACCTGACCGAAGCCACCCTCGACCGCGCCGAAGGCCACCGCCTGCTGGACGTCCTGCAGGACGAGACCACCCGGCAGGCCACGTTCCCCGCGCTGGAGGACCTCGCGCCGGGCTTCGCCGACTGGGTCGTCACCAGCCTGTTCGGCGGCACCTACCAGCGCCCCGGCCTGTCGCTGCGCGACCGCCAGCTGCTCAACCTCGCCGCGCTCACCGCGCTCGGCGGCGTCGACCCGCAGCTCACCGGGCACGTCCGGACGTGCCGGCGGCTCGGCATGACCCGCGAGGAGATCATCGAGGCGTTCGTCCACCTCGCGCCCTACGTCGGCGTGCCGAAGGCGCTCGCCGGCCTGCGCGTCGCCGCCGCGGCCCTGGCCGAAGCCCGATGAGGGTCCGGACCGTCCTCGGCGACGTCGACCCCGCCGACCTGGGCGTCTGCGACTCCCACGACCACCTGTTCCTCCGCACGCCGCGGCTGCCCGGCCAGGAGCTCGACGACCCGGCCCGCGCCGCGGACCATCTCCGGACCTTCACGGGCCTCG
The DNA here is from genome assembly GCF_040299565.1 of Spirillospora sp. NPDC000708. Taxonomy (NCBI): domain Bacteria; kingdom Bacillati; phylum Actinomycetota; class Actinomycetes; order Streptosporangiales; family Thermomonosporaceae; genus Spirillospora; species Spirillospora sp. NPDC000708. The sequence goes on along the minus strand of NZ_JBEPCJ010000003.1, from coordinate 268,309 downwards.
GCGGCCGGACGATCGCCCATTGGACCCCCTACGGCCTCGGCCGCCGCGAGCGGGACCTGGCCGCCCTGTCCGCCGCCACCGGCGTCCACATCATCGCCGCGACCGGCCTCCACCAGGCCGTCCACTACGACCCGGACCTCCTCGCCCGGATCCGTCCCGGCCTCTCCGCGCTCTTCCACCGCGAGCTCACCGACGGCCCCGCCGGGATGATCAAGGTGGCGGGCGGCTTCCACGGCCTCGACGAGCACGCCCGGCACACCATGACGGCCGCCGCCGAGGCCTCCAACGCCACCGGCGCCCCCATCGGCGTCCACCTGGAGGAGGGGACCGCGGCCCTCGACGTCCTCGACCTGCTCTGCGGGTCCCTCGGCGTCCCGCCGGACCGGGTGATCCTCAGCCACCTCAACCGCTCACCCGACTTCTGGATCCACCGCCGCGCCGCCGAGGCGGGCGCCTACCTCTGCTTCGAGGGCCCGTCCCGCGCGCACCACACGACCGACTGGCGGCTGTTCGACTGCCTGGCGGCCCTCGCCGAGGCCGGTCACACCGACCGCGTGCTCATGGGCGGCGACACCACGACGCCCGACGCCCCCGGCATGCCGCACCTGCTCCGCGTCCTCCGCCCCCGGGTGGAGGCCCAGCTCGGCCGGGACGCCGCCACCGCCGTCTTCGAGACGAACCCGGCCCGCGCGTTCGCTCTTCAGCGGTAGGCGCGGAAGAAGGCGGTGATGTCGTCCGCGAGCAGCTCCGGCTCCTCGTGGGCGGCGAAATGCCCGCCGCGCGGCATGGCCGTGTACCTGGTCACGTTGTAGATCCGCTCGGCCCAGCTGCGGGGCGGACGCGTGAGGTCGGCGGGGAACAGGGCGACGGCCGTCGGGACGTCCACGCGCTCCACCCGCCGCGTCAGGCCCGAGGCGTACTCGTAGTAGGGCCGGAACGACGTCGAGATCGTCCCGGTGAACCAGTAGAGCGACGCCTGGGTCAGCAGGAAGTCGTCGCTGAACCGCGACGACAGGTCGCCGCCGGAGTCGCTCCACGCGCGGTACTTCTCCACGATCCAGGCGAGCAGCCCCACGGGCGAATCGGCGAGCCCGTAGCTCAACGTCAGCGGACGGGTGCTCTGCTCGTGCTGGTAGCCGCCCTCCTGCGCGCTCCACACGGCGACGGAATCCAGGTATGCCTGCTCGTCGGGCGTGACGTCGCCGTAAGCGGCGGGGCTCGCGACCGCCATCAGGTGGATGCCCGCCAGCGCCTCCGGGTGCGCCTCCGCCAGCCGCGAGGTGATGCCGGCGCCGAGGTCGCCGCCGTGCGCCGCGTACCGCTCGAAGCCCAGCTCGCCGTGCATCAGCCGGTGCCACAGCTCGTGCGTCTGCTCCCGGTCCAGCGTCGGCCGCTGCGGCGAGAACCCGAATCCCGGCAGCGACGGGACGATCACCGTGAACGCGTCGGCGGCGTCCCCGCCGAACCGCGACGGCGCCGCGAGCCGCTGCGCGAGGCCGGTCATCTCGAGGAACGAGCTGGGCCATCCGTTCGTCAGCACGATCGGCAGCGCGCCGGGACGCTCGCCGTCGTACCGCAGGTAGTGGACGGGGGTCCCGTCGATGTCCGCGAAGTGCGAGGGCAGGGCGTTGATGGCGGCCTCGTGCGCCCGCCAGTCGTAGCCGCGCGCCCAGTAGGCGACGAGGCGCCGCAGCTCACCGGCGTCGGTACCGGCCTCCCACGCGGCGGCGGGCCAGGCGGCCGGCCACCGCGTCCGCTCCAGCCGCGCGCGCAGCTCGTCCAGGTCGGCGTCGGAGACCTCGATCACGGTGCTCATCGCTCGGTGTCCCCCAGCATCCGGACGAGGCGGACGAGCGCGGCGCGCTGCCCGGCCGGGTCGTCGTCGAGGCCGGGCATCAGCATGCGGCGCAGCTGCGGGGTGGCGAACCACCAGCCGGCCAGGACGATGACCGCGTACAGCAGCTCCTGGGGGGCGAGCCGGGTGTCCAGGTCGCCCGCCGCCTGCGCCTTGGCGAGGGCGGCGATCTTCTCGGCGTAGTGCGCGGTCCGCTCGGCCTCGGCCGCGACGGGCTCGCCCTCGGCGGTGTGGAGGCCCTCCCAGTGCAGCAGCCGGACGAAGTGCGGGTGCTCGCGGTGGTAGTCGAAGACCCGGCCGGCGTACTCGCCCAGGTCGGCGGCGACCCGCTCGTCCAGCGGGACGGCCTCGGCCAGGCGCTCCAGCTCCGTGGTCAGCACGATCGCGAACATCTCCCGCTTGTTGCCGAAGTGGGAGTAGATGCGCTCCTTGTTCACCCCGGCGGTGGCGGCGATCCGGTCCATCCGCGCCGCCTCGGGCCCGTGGGCGGCGAACTCGCCGACCGCGGCGTCGAGGATGAGCCGCCTGGTCTTCTCGGTGTCCCATGCCATGGCGACGAGCCTACGCCTGAATTCCAACTCATGGGTTGGAATTTGGGCGCGGCCGTGGCAAACTCCAACTCGCGAGTTGGAGTTTCTCGGAACGCAAGGAGACGGCATGTCCCCCCTCAGCACCGCACCGATCCGCCCCGCGGCCCCCGCGCCCTCGGTCCACGTGCGCGCCGCGTTCACCTGGCTGGCGGTCTACTTCATGATCATGGCCACGCAGATCCTGCTGAGGCCGCTGCTGGGCGCGCTGTCGCTCCCGGTCCGCACGCTCGTGGTGACCGGCGTCGTCGTGCCGACCGTCGTGTACGTGCTCGTCCCGGCGATCCTGCGGACCTACGCCGCGCTGCGCCGCCGCACCCGGTGACGGGAGCCACGCGCCGGTCAGGGCGCCGGCGGGCGGGAGCTACGCGCCGGTCAGGGCGCCGGCGGCCGGCGCGCTCCCGCCGGATGTCCAGTCCCAGTCGCCGAGCGTGGCGCGCATCAGGCGGGCGGCGGCCGACAGGTGGCTGCCCGCGCCCCAGTACAGGGTGAGCGTGCGGCGGCAGTCGGGACCCTCGACCGCGATCCACGCGACGGGCGCCGTCGCGGCCGAGCGCCGCGCGAGGTCCGGGACGAGGCCGATGCCGAGCCCCGCGATGATCAGCTGGGCGATGGCGCTCACCTCGTCCCCCTCGCACACGATCTTCGGGGTGAGGTCGCGGGCCGCGAACAGCCGGTCCAGGAGCCGCCGCTGCCAGTGCCCCTTGTGCGCGGCGATGAAGGGCTGGCCGGCGAGCTCGTCGACGGTCACGGAGGCGCGGCCCGCCAGCGGATGGTCCGGCGGCGTGGCCAGCCACACCGTCTCCTCGAACAGCTCGAGCGATTCCAGGCCGTCGGCGCGGAGCGGCTGCGAGGCCGCACAGAGGTCGACGTCCCGGGCCAGCAGGGCACGGGCCATGTCCGCCGCCGCCATCTGGTGGAGCTCGACCTCGACGTGGGGATGCGCGCGCTTGTACGCGGCGAGCGGCCCGGTGAAGGTGAGGAACGTCTCCGACGCCAGCCGGACGGTGCCGAAGCCCGCGCCGGCGGCCTCGGCGACGGCCCGCCGACCCGCGTCGAGCTCGCCGAGGGCCCGTTCGACGTGGCCGCGGAACAGCTTCCCGGCGTCGTTCAACCGGAGCCGCCCGGCCCGGTCGAACAGCGGGGTGCCGAGTTCGCCCTCCAGCCGGGCGATGGTGCGGCTCAGCGACGGCTGCGCGACGCGGAGCTCGTCCGCCGCGCGGCTGAGGTGCTCCAGGCGCGCCACCACGAGGAACTGCCTGAGCATGTGGAGATCCACGGCCCTCCCGTCATGCCTCGCGGATCATAGCGTCATAGCGATATTGATCTTAGACAGGATAACTCGTCGGTCATAGCGTCGGGGTGATCGCGCATCGAGAGAGCGAGGAGGCGCACCATGGTCACCGCGGCCGACGAGTTCCGCCCGGCCGTCCCGGCCCGGTCCGGGACCGCACGCCGGACGAGACCGTCCGCATGGGCCTTCCGGGCCGTCGTCAGCGCGCACGTGGTCGCGATCTTCGGGCAGCCGGTGTTCGCCGGGGTGTTCCTGAGCGGCGACTACGACGGGCTGCGCCTGCACGAGGCGGGCGCCAACGTCACCACGTCCCTCGGTTACGTCCAGCTGATCGCGGCGGTCGCCGTGTGGGTCAGGCTGCGGCGGGCGGGGCCGTTCCTCGCGACGCTGGCCCTGGTCGCGGCCGAGACCGTCCAGTACTTCGCCGGCATGGGCGGCGCGCTGTGGCTGCACCTCCCGCTGGGCGTCGCGACCATCGCCGCGCTCGTCGTGCAGTTCGTCGACGTGTGGCGCCGGCCGCTCGGACGGCGGCCGCTCGGACGGCGGCCGGAGGACCGGCGCGAGCGGGCGCGGATCGCGGCGGCGCCCGAGCGGCAGGAGACCGGCGATGAGTGAGCACGAGACCGATCGGCCGGACACCGACTGGGGCGACCACACCCGCGGCCTCGCCCGGCGGCATGTCCTGAGCATCGGCGGCGCGCTCGGGCTGGTGGCGTTCACCGGCCTGACCACCGCGCACGCGCTGGCCCGCCGCCCGCCGCGCACCGGCGCCGAACTGCGCAGCGAGGTGCCGCTGCCGCCCCCGTTCCAGGTGCCGCTGCCGATCCCGCCCGTCCTGAAGGCGGTCGGCACGGCGGGCGGCATCGACCGTTACGAGATCACCCAGCGGGAGGCGACCGCGGAGATCCTGCCCGGGGTGCGGACGCCGCTCTGGACGTACGAGGGCGTCTTCCCCGGGCCGACGATCGAGTCGCGGCGCGGCCGTCCCGTCACCGTCCGGCACCGCAACGAGCTGCCCGTGCCGACCGTCGTCCACCTGCACGGCGGGCGGACCCCGGCGGCGTCCGACGGCTATCCGACCGACCTCGTCCTGCCGGACGGGTGGCCGGGCACCGCGCAGGGCATGCGGGGCGGCCACCACGGCATGGGCGGAATGCACGGCATGAGCGGGATGCGCGACCCCCGGGCGGTGGAGACCCGGCTCACGCGCGACTACACGTTCCCGCTGGACCAGCGGCCGACGCTGCTCTGGTACCACGACCACCGCATGGACTTCACCGCCCCCGCGATCTGGCGGGGCCTCGCCGGACTGCACATCGTCCGCGACGACGCCGAGGAGTCGCTCGGCCTCCCCTCGGGGCACCGCGAGCTGCCGCTCATGATCGCCGATCGGGCGTTCGGCGCGGACGGCGCCCTCGCCTACCCCGCGCTCGACCCCTCGCTGCGCGATCGGCCGGGCGTCCAGGAGCCCTACCTCGCGGGCGTCCTCGGCGACGTGATCCTGGTCAACGGCGCGCCGTGGCCCGTGCACGAGGTCGACGCCGCCCGGTACCGGCTGCGCGTCCTGAACGCCTCGAACGCCCGGCACTACGAGCTGGAGGCGGTCACCGACGACGGGCGCCGCCTCGACCTCGTCCAGGTCGGCGCCGACCAGGGCCTGCTCGCGGCACCGGTCGCCCACCGGACGCTGCCGATCGCGCCCGCCGAACGCTACGACCTGGTCATCGACTTCTCGGACGTCCCGGTCGGAGCCCGCGTCCGGATCGCCAACCGGCTGGGCTCCGGCCGGACGCGCGACGTCATGGCGTTCCGGGTCGCGCGCAAGGCCCGGGACGGCGGCCGCGTCCCGCGCGTGCTGTCCACCGACCTGCCGTCCTGGCGCCGGTCCGACGCCGTCCGGGTCCGGGACCTCTCGTTCCGCGCCGGGCGCATGGACGGCGGCCACGGCTGGCTGATCGGCGGGAAGGCGTTCGACCCGGCGCGCACCGACGTCACCGTCCGGCTCGGCGACATCGAGGTGTGGCGGCTGGTCGCCGACGTCCACCACCCCGTCCACCTGCACCTGGCCGGCTTCCGGGTGCTGTCGCGCGGCGGCGGGCGGCCGCTGCCCCGCGACGCCGGGCTCAAGGACACCGTCGCGCTGCGGCCCGGCGAGGCCGTCGAGATCATCGCGCGTTTCGACGGCTACCGCGGCCGCTACCTCTTCCACTGCCACAACGCCGAGCACGAGGACATGGGGATGATGGCCAACCTCGACGTCGTCTGACGCCTCAGCCCTCGCGGCGGCGGCGCTTGGCGTCGACGTTGCCGGTCAGGGCGGCGAGGAGGGCGGGCAGCTCCGCCACGGTCGCGGCGGGCAGCCCGGCCACGGTCTCCTCCGCGAGGTCGCACCAGAGCCGCTTGACCCGCTCGGTCACGGCGCGGCCGGCGTCGGTGAGCTCGACGACGGTGGCGCGCTGGTCGCCGGGCGCGGGGGCGCGGCGGATGTGGCCGGCGGCTTCGAGCTTGCGGGCCATGAGCGTGACGCTGGGCCGCTCGACGCCGAGCGCCTCGCTGAGCTTCGCCTGGATCACCGGGCCGGTCCGGGCGAGTTCGAGCAGCAGCGCCTCCTGGCCGGGATGCAGGCCGAGCGGGGCCAGCAGCTCGGCGGTCCGGGCCCGGTGGCGCAGGCTCAGCAGGCGGATCGCCTGGTTGAGGGCGTCGGCTCGGTCGAAGTCCACGGGCGCTCCTTGACAGCTTGGTTATGCGAATAACTATTATGCAGATAACGTTATCCGCATAACTAATTCTAGCCGAGGAGCCGTCATGACCGCGAAGAGCGCCGTCCCCCGCGGCAGCACGACCGAGACCCCGCCCGGCGGCGGCACGAGACCCGCCTGGCTCGTCCTGGCGCTGGCGTGCGCCTGCCAGTTCATGGTGATCCTGGACTCGTCCATCGTGAACGTCGCCCTGCCGTCGGTCGACCGCGACCTCGGCTTCTCGCCCGCCGGGCTGGCCTGGGTGGTCAACGGCTACCTGCTCGCCTTCGCCGGGTTCATGCTGCTCGGCGGTCGCGCCGCCGACCTGTTCGGCCACCGCCGCACGCTCGCCGCCGGAATCCTGCTGTTCTCGGCGTCGAGCCTGGCCGGGGGGCTGGCGACGGTCCCCGCGGTCCTCGTGGCGGCCCGCGTCGCGCAGGGCCTGGGAGCCGCGCTGCTGGCCCCCGCGACGCTGGCCGTGATCAACACCGGCTTCGCCGCTGGCCGCGAGCGCGCCCGCGCGTTCGGCGCCTGGTCCGCCGCCGGCGGCGTGGGCGGGACGGCCGGCGCCGTCGCGGGCGGCGCCCTCACCACCGGCCTGTCCTGGCGGTGGGTGTTCCTGATCAACGTGCCGATCGGCGCGGTGCTGGTCGCGGTCGCGCTGGCGGCGCTGCCCGGCGCCCGCACCGGCCGCCGGGAACCGCTGGACCTCGCCGGCGCCGCCACCGGGACCGCGGGCCTCGCCGCGCTGATCTACGGGGTCATGCACGGCACCGACCACGGCTGGACGTCCCCGGCCGTCGCCGGACCCGCCGCCGCCGGGCTGCTCCTGCTCGCCGCGTTCGTCCTCGTCGAGGCGCGGTTCGCGGCCCGGCCGATGATGCCGCCGCGGCTGCTGCGCGTCCGCGGGGTCGCCGCCGGCAACGGCATGCTGCTGCTCTTCGGCGGGATCGCCATCGCGATGTGGTACTTCACCTCGCTGTTCCTGCAGGACGTCCTCGGCTACGGCGCGCTGCGGGCCGGGCTCGGGCAGACCCCCGCGGCGGTGACGTTCGTGGTGACCGCGCGGCGGGCCGCCGGGCTGCTGCCGCGCACCGGCGTCCGGCCGCTGATCCTCGCCGGCTGCGCGGCCTTCCTGGCCGGTTTCGGGTGGCTCTCCCAGGCCGGCGGCGGATCCGCCTACCTCACCGGCATCCTCGGGCCGACGCTGCTCATCGCGGTCGGCATCGGGCTGACCTTCCCCACGCTCATGGCCGCGACGACCGCCGGCGTCCCCGAGGACGACGCGGGCACCATCGGCGGCCTCGCGCAGACCGCCAGCCAGGTCGGGGGATCGGTGGGGCTGGCCGTGCTGACCACCGCCGCCGGCACCGCGACGCGGGCCGCGGGCTACGAGCGGGTCTTCCTCATCGCGGCCGGCCTCGCCCTGGCCCTCGCGCTGACGAGCCTGCTCCTCCCGCACCGCGGGCGCGGCTGACCGCCCGCCCGCTTCTGACCGCCCGCACGCGGCGGACGGTCAGAAGTGGGTGCCGCCGTCGATGCGGACCTCGGTGCCGGTGATGAAGGCGCCGTCCTCCGAGGCGAGCATCGCGACGACGCCCGCGACCGCCTCGGGCCCGGCGAACCCCTTCCCGAGCGCGGGGGAGAGCTTCGCGAACAGGCTGAGGTCGGCGTCCTCCGGCAGCCCGGGGCCCTGGCTCTGCCCGCTCTCCCCCGACCCGTCCGTCATGCCGGACGAGATCGAGCCGGGCTGGACGGCCGTGAACCGGATCCCCTGCTTGCCGTACTCGGCGGCGAGGGCGTGCGTCATCGACTGGATGCCGCCCTTGCTCGCCGCGTAGGCCGCCATGTACGGGTGGGCGAACATCGCCGACGTCGAGCTGAAGTTGACCACGGCCGGGCCGGTGCCCTCCAGCAGCGCCGGGATCGCCTCCCGGATCATCAGGAAGGTGCCGGTCAGGTTCACCGTGATCACCCTGGTGAAGTCGGCCAGGGACGTCTGGTCGGTGTGCGAGGAGCGCAGGATGCCGGCCGCGTTGACCAGGACGTCCAGGCCGCCGAGGGCCGAGACGGCGGACGCGACCGCCGCGCGCACGGACGCCTCGTCGGCGACGTCCACGAGCACCGTGCGCAGGCGCGCACCGTGCCCGCCCGCCTTCGCGACGGTGTCCTTGAGCCCGGCCTCGCTCACGTCGGCGGCCACGACCTCGCCGCCCTCCGCGAGCATGCGCAGCACCGTGGCCTGGCCGATGCCCGAGCCGCCGCCCGTGACCAGTGCCCGGCGTCCGTTGTAGCGGTCCATGTCGCCTCCCTGTGGGATCGCGGGCCCGGAGGGCCCTCGATGTCCACGGTACGTCAAAGTGGCACATTTTGTCAGAATGGCGCTTCATGCCTCACTGTCCCGGGTGGACGTAGGCTTCCCGCATGAACACGAAGCAGGACCGGCCGTCCCGCTCGGGCCCGCCCTCGCTGACCGAGCGCCGCAAGGCCGCGACGCAGCTCGACATCGCCCGCGCGGCCGCCGAACTGTTCGCCGACAAGGGGCCGGACGGCACGACCGCCGAGGAGATCGCGTCCCGCGCCGGCGTCGCGCTGCGCACCTTCTACCGCTACTTCCGCAACAAGCAGGACGCGGTCGGCCCGCTCCTGTCGTCCGGCGGGGACCGCTGGCGCGCCCTGCTCGCCGAGACCGGCCCGGACGTCGGCCTCGCCCGGGCGCTCGAATCCGCGGCGGTCACGTCCCTCTCCCCCGAGGACGACGTGGCGGAGGAGGCCCTGCGCTGGACCCGCGGCCTGCTGCGCGCGGCCCGCACCGACCCCGCCCTGCGGGCCGTCTGGTCGCAGGTCAACAGCGACTCCGAGGAGCGGCTCCTGCCCGTCCTCGCCCGCCTCGCCGGACCGGACGCCGACCCGCTGGAGATCCGCCTGGTCGCCGCCGCCGCGACCAGCGCGATCCGCGTCTCGCTGGAGGCGTGGGCCGCCGCGGACGCCGGCTCCGCCGAGTCCCCGGCGGACCTCGTGGTGCGCTGCCTCCGCGAACTGACCGCCGGCCTCCGCCTGATGGCCCGCTAGCCCGGCCGGCGCCGCCGATCCCCGCCGGGCGGTGCCGATCCCCGCCGGGCGGTGCCGATCCCCGCCGGGCGGTGCCGATGCCCGAGCCGTTGCGCTCGGCCCTGCTCGGCGACGATGCCCTGGTGCCCGAGGTCAGCGGGTGAGGCGGCGGCGGATGTCGGCGCGCAGCTCCCCCTTGGCGACCTTGCCGCCGGACGAGCGGGGCAGCCGGTCCAGCACGACGAGCCGCTCGGGATGCCATTCGCGGGAGACGCCGCGCTCCGCCAGGTGGCCGGTGAGCGCCTCCAGGTCCAGCTCGGCGCCCGGGCGCAGCTCGGCGTAGACGCACACGCGCTCGCCGAACACCTCGTCGGGCATCGCGACGGCCGCGGCGAGCGCGACCGCCGGGTGGGTGCCCACCTCCGCCTCGACGGCGGCGGCGCTGATGTTCTTGCCGCCCCGGATGATCAGGTCGCTCTGCCGGCCGACCACGCGCAGGCACCCGGCCGCGTCGATCTCGACGATGTCGGCCATCAGCATCCAGCCGTCCGGGGTGAACAGGGCGCGGTCGGCGGCGGGGTCGCCGTAGTAGCCGGGGGACGTCGCGGGGCCCTGGCAGCCGGGCTGCCCGGGACGACCGCTGCCCGTGATGTCGGATCCGTCCGCGGGGTCGAACAGCCGCACCCGCATCTCCGGGATGACGCGGCCCGCGGTGCGCAGCCGCACCTCGGGCGGATCGTCCAGGGTCGTGCGGCTGAGCGCGCCGGTCTCGTTCGAGCCGTAGAACTGGAGCACCTTCGCGCCGGTGGCCTCCTCGAACCGCGCCGCGCGCTCGTAGGGGACGGCCTCGCCGCCGGTGAACATGCAGCGCAGCGAGGACAGGTCGCGCTCCGTCTCCTCCTGGGCGTTCAGCAGCATGATGAACTGCGTGGTCACGCAGTGCAGGACGGTGACGCGGTGCCGCTCGATCAGGTCGAGCGCGGCGTGCGCGTCGAACCGCTCCATCAGCACGGTCGGGATCCCGAGGACCGCCGGGCAGAAGTGCGCCGTCCACAGCCCGAACCCGAACGGGGCGGGGACGGCGCCCATGAACACGTCGTCCGGGGTCAGCGCCCCCGCCTGCCGCGCCAGCTCGCTGAAGTAGAACCAGCGGTTCTGGGTGTGCGACACGCATTTGGGCAGCCCGGTCGTGCCCGAGGTCGAGTTGATGATGGCCAGCTCGTCGGGGCCGAGCGCGCGGCCGGACGGGTCGCCTTCGCGCGGCTCGTCCGGGAGTCCGAGCCGGTCCACGACCACGCGGTGGGAGAGGGCGGCGCCGTCGGCGCGCAGCTCCGCCACCAGGCCGGTGGACGGCTCGCCGCGATGCTCGCCGAGGGTCACCAGGGCGCGCGCGCCGGTCCGTTCCAGCAGATGTCGCAGCTCGCGTCGGCCCGCGCGCGCCCCCACGCCGACGAGCACGAGCCCGGCCTTCTCCGCCGCCACGGCGGTCACGTGCCAGGCCGGCCCGTCCGGCAGCAGCGCCGCCACCCGCTCGCCCGGCTCCAGGCCCAGCCCCGCGAAATGCTTCGCCAGCCGCGTCGAGTGCTCCTCGTAGGCCGACCACGACAGCGCTCCGTCCGCCGTGATGTAGGCGGCGTCGTCCGGCCTCCGTGCCGCATGCCGCCGGACGAGCCCGGCCACGGTCTCCGAACCCCACCAGCCGGCGGCCCGGTACGCCGCAACGGTCTCCCGGTCGAAGGGACTGGTCACAGGTGCCTCCTCGGACGTCGACGGCTGCCCGAAAGATCCCACAGACCGGAGGGGCCGCGATCTCCTGGGAGGTCAGCGGCCGGTCGAGCCGTCGATCAGTTCGCGGAGGATGTCCGCGTGGCCCGCGTGGCGGCCGGTCTCCTCGATCATGTGCGCGAGCGCCCACCGGACGCTGGGGGCGGGACGTCCCGCCGTCCGCGGCCGGGGGACGGGCGCGCCGGGATCGGCGCACCCGTCGAGCACCTCGTTCGCCCGCCGCACCGCCTCCCGGTAGCGGCCGACGACGTCGGCCACGCCGTCCTGCGGCGCGGCCTGGAACGTCGCCTGCCAGTCGGCGACCTCGTCGCCGAGGAACATCGAGCGTTCGACGGAGGTGAGGTGGTTGAGCAGGCCGAGCAGGTTCGTGCCCGACGGCACCCAGGCCGTCCTCACCTGCGGCTCCGGCGCGCCGTCGACCTTCGCGGCGATCGAGGCGCGGAGGTAGTCGAGGAACCCCCGCAGGGTCTCGATCTCGCCGCTCCCCGTCCGGGGCGGCGGGGTGTCGCCGCGGCGCTTGCGACGCGCGGTGCCGGGCATGGCGGCCTCCAGATCAGGCGGGTCGGTGACCTGGCCAGTCTCGGTGGACGCGCCGCGCTCGGCACGATTTTTTGCCGTTCCGGCAAGGGACACCACCGCGGCGACCTGCGAGGCGCCGCCTTACCTCAGGTGGCGGGCGAAGAACCGGCTCCCGTCGTCCCCCTCGAACCGCGGGACGCCGGTGTGCCCGCCCATGTTGGCGTGCAGCGTCTTCTCCCTGGATCCGAAGGCGTCGAACAGGTCCAGGGCCATCTGCCGGTCGTTCCCCTCGTCGTCCCACTGCAGCAGGACGAGCAGCGGGATGGTGACCTGCCGGGCCTCCTCGAACATGGCGCGGGGCACGAAACTCCCCGCGAACAGGACGGCGGCCGAGATGCGCGGCTCGACCACCGCCAGCCGGACGCCGATGGAGATCGGCCCACCCGCGAACCCGACCGGGCCGCCGATCCCGGGCAGCGCGAGGAGGGCGTCCAGGGCGGCCCGCCATTCCGGGACCGCCTCGCCGACCAGCGGGAGGATGAGCCGGTCCACGATGCCGTCGCCGACCGGCTCGCCGGCCTCCAGCGCCCGGCGCAGGTCGGCGCGGGCCTCGTCGACGTCCGCGAGGCGGGGCCGGTCGCCGCTGCCGGGGAGCTCGATGGCGGCCGCGGCGTAGCCGTCCGCCGCGGCGTGCCGGGCCCGCGCCGCCAGCCGGGGGTACATCCTGCTCAGTCCGCCGGGGTGGCCCATCAGGATCAGCGGGGCCGGTGCGGACGCGGATCCGGGCGTCCACAGGATGCCGGGGATCTCGCCGAGGGTGAATCCGCGCTCGAGGACACCGTCGTCGAGGCGCTGTTCGGAAGTGACGTGCATGGTCGTGCCTTTCGGGAGTGCTCGCGAACGGCGCTCCCGGACGACCTACCGCCCGACCGTGACCCCTGAGGGGAGCACCCATGTCGATTCGTTCACGGGTACCACCTCCTCGGTCTCTCGCACGGCCTCCGGCAAGGTAGCAGCGGCCGCCGCGTCCCGCCAACGGATTTTCCGGAGGCTCCCCGGACGCGATCGCGTGGCCGCACGCAAAGGCCCCGCGCCGGGATCCGGCGCGGGGCCATGGTGCCTGCGGACGAGGGTCAGCCGTTCCAGCCGGACGTCAGCTGCACGCGCGCGGCGAACCCGGTCGAGCGGCCCGCGTAGACGTACATCACGCCGGTGTTGCTCTGCACGCCGATCAGGTCGGCGACGCCGTCGCCGGTGATGTCACCGGTGTAGGTGAGCGAGCGGATGCCGCCCCAGCCGGAGCCGAGCTCCTTGCGGGTGCCGAGCGCCTTCGACGCGCCCGGGTAGACCCACAGCGTGCCGTCGGAGATCCGCACCGCGATCATGTCGGGCTTGCCGTCGCCGGTGATGTCCTTGACGCCGACCAGCTTCGTCATGCCGTTCCAGCCGCTGTTCCCGATCTTGATGCGGCTGCCGAGCGCCTTCGACGCGCCGGGGTACAGCCACAGCGTGCCGTCGGACTTCCTGGCCCCGATGAGGTCGGGCTTGCCGTCACCGGTGAGGTCGCCGATGCCGGTGAGGTCCTTCATGCCGTTCCAGCCGCCGGTCCCGATCTTGATGCGGGTCCCCAGGGCGTTGGTGCCGCCGGGGTAGAGCCAGAGCGTCCCGTCGGACTTCTGGGCGGCGATGAGGTCGGGCTTGCCGTCACCGGTGAGGTCGCCGATCCCGGTGAGCTCGGTCATGCCGTTCCAGCCGCCGGTCCCGATCAGGCGCCGGTCCGCGGCGGCCAGCTTCGGGCCGGGGTAGAGCCAGAGCTTCCCGGTCGCGCGGTCGACACCGGCGAGGTCGGCGGTGCCGTCACCGGTCATGTCCCCGACGCTGGACAGGTCGGCGTCGGTGTGGCCGGTGACCTTGAACATGCCGCTGGGCTGCATGTCCGCGGCGAGCTTCGCGGCGCTGATGGTGTGCGAACCGCCGGTGGGCTTCCACGGGTCCCAGACGGTGATCGTGCCGGCGCCGGTGCTGTAGCCGTAGGCGATGATCGCGTGGCCGACCTTGGAGCCGCTCATGCCGGCGTTCCAGGGCAGCTTCTCCATCCACACGCCGAGGACGGGGGCCCGCTTGAGCACGCCGACGTCGTAGGAGACCTGCGCCATCATCGTCGACGCCGTCGAGGCGCTGGCGAAGCCGTAGCTGTAGCCGAGCGGGTCGGTGTACCCGTTCATGACGGGCAGCGCCTGGTTGCCGGTGGTGCCCTTGGACGCCGTCGTGCCCATCTTGGAGGCCAGGGTGTCCTGGCTGACGGACACGCCGAACGTCGACAGGCTCATCGACGCCGAGGTGGGCACGCACTTGTAGTTCGTGTTCTGGTACTGGCCCGTCAGCGACAGCTTCGCCGAGGCGGGCGCGGCGGCGGCCGCCGAAGCGGCGACCTTCGGCGCCATGAGGGAAGGGGCCGCCTGGACGACCGCGTCGCCTCGCGGCGGACGGGGGGCCGCGTTCGCGGTCCCTGCCGTGCCCACGACTCCTGCGGCCGCCAGCGCGAGCGCGGCCACCGGGGCCGCCAGCGTCAGGCGCCGGCCGGACGAATTCATGGAGGTCTCCTCGCATTCGGGGGAGCGGCCGGTTCTCCCGGACGACCGGGAAGGAGGCCACGCCTGGGGGGACGCCCGGCGGCCGCGAAGCCCGCGCCGCCGACCAAGATCTTCGACGCCGTCGCGGGGGAAACGGTTTCCCATCGTTCGCGGGCGGCCGCACCGGACGGCGCGAACGGCGGCCGGCACGGTGGACGCGCGTCGCCGCCGTCGCACACAACCGGCGAATCGGATCGTAGCGGATGAAGATCAATTTCACCCGCTCCGACCGGCTTGTCCGGCATCAACGGGACGTCAACGGCGGCGGACGACGGATCGCCCCCGAGGCGGACATGTGGCGTACGCCACCTTGGTCCGGCCGTCACAGATCCCGGGTCGCCGGCATCTCTTGTCCGACCGCTCACGACACAAAGGAGCTCACAATGGCTGCTCGTCTGAACCTCTTCGGCGACCCGACCACGACCGCCGCCAAGGCCGCCAAGCACTTCGGAGCGGCGAGCCAGACGATCCTCCAGGAATCGACGCTGCCGCCCGAGACCCAGAAGCTGGTCGTGCTGCGCGCCAGCCAGATCAACGGCGACGGCTACGCCACCGACGTGTGGAGCAAGAACGCCGCGCACGCCGGGGAGAGCGCCACCCGCATCAACCTGGTCGCGGCCTGGCGCGAGTCCACGGTGTTCACCGACGCCGAGCGCGCCGCCCTGCAGGTCGCCGAGGAGGGCACCCGCATCGCCGACGCCGGCGGTGGCGTCACCGACCGGGCATGGGCGGACGCCGCCGAGCACTACGACGAGGACCAGCTGTCCGACCTGGTGATGCTCATCGCCCTGATCAACGCCACCAACCGCATGGCCGTCATCGTCGACCAGCGCGGCGGCGACTACGAGCCCGGCCGAGCCGGCTGACCCCGCGCGCGGGGGGCGGCCGGTCGCGTTCACCGGCCGCCCCGCAGCGACGACCAGCGCTCGGCGTCCACGAAGTGCACGTCCGGCTCTCGCCTGTGTTCAGTCGAGCGTCAGCCGGTAGGAGCCGTGGGCGCAGCCGGTGACCATCCAGCCGCCTTCGACCCGTCGCGCGTCGATCCGGTCGATGCCGGTCGCGGCGGGGGCGGGGCGTTCGTTCCCCGGCACCCAGACCTCCAGGGTGCAGCCGCCCGCGGATGATCTCCCGGTGAGCCGGAACGTCCGCCGTCCGCCGGGAAGGGACCGCAGTGAGGTGATGATGCCCGGGGCGGCGTGCGGGAAGGCTCGCGAGATCTCCTGGACGGCGGCCGCGTCGCGGGGCAGGAAGCGTCCCGTCGCGCAGTCGAGGTTGTTGAGTCCGTTGCCGGTGGGTTCGATGCCGTTCTGCGGGTCGCCGCACGCCTGCTTCCAGACCCAGAACGCGCCGCCGATCGCGTCGCCGTCCTCCTGGCGGGCGTAGCGGTGCAGTCGGTCGGCCACGGGGCCGTCGTCGCCCCAGAAGCCCCATTCGCCGCTCCACACCGGCATGTCGCCGGCGGCGCGCCGGGCGAGGACGAAGCCGTGCTCGACGGAGGTCATGACGGGGAGGCCGAGCGAGGCGTCCATGGTGATCGACTCGGCGTACAGGTGGGGCGCGAAGACGATGTCGGGATCGGCGGCGAAGGAGCCCCGCGGGACAGCGTCGAACCCGGTGCCGGACCAGAAGATGCTCGGTTCGAGGAACAGGGGGTGCGGGCGGCTCTCGGCGGCGCGGACCGCGCGCAGGACGCGGTCGTAGAAGCGGCCGAGGAGCAGCGTCGAGGTCAGCGGCGCCTGCTCGCCGAAGCCCGGTTCGTTGAGCGGGTCGAACCCGGCGACCGCGGGGTCGGCGCCGAAGCGTGCGGCGAGCATGGCCCACACCTTGACCAGGCGGCTCTGGACGCCGTCGCGGTCGTAGTAGAAGTTGGTGAACGCGCGGTCCCCGGCGGGCGAGATGTCGCGTCCGGTGAACTGGCAGCGGGGCGCGCCGTCGGTCTTGGTCGCCCACGCCGGCGCGCCGTCGTAGCCGTCCATCCTGGACGTGCCCGGCGGGCAGGACGTCCCCCGGGGGGTGGGCGCGTTGCTCCAGCCGTCCTGGTGCATGTCGATCACCGTGTACAGCCCGTGCTTCTTCGCCCAGGCCACGGCCTGGTCGATCTGCCGCAGGTACCCCTCGTCGTACCGGGCGGGACGCGGTTCGATCCGCGACCACGACACCCCCAGGCGCACCACGTTCAGCCCGAGCGCGGCCATCTGCGCGAAGTCGTCCTCGCTGAGCGGCAGCGTCGCCGGGACGCCCGGGCGCGGCGCGTAGAAGTCGACGAGCTGGTTGACGTTCACCCCGCGAAGCAGGACCTGCCGTCCCTCGCCGTCGACGATCCGCGGCCGTTTCCCCCGCACGACCCGCAACGCCGACAACTCCGTCCCGGACGCGGCGGCCGCGGCCTTGCGGGGCGCGGGTGGCGGCTCGGGACGCGCGGCGGCCACCGCCCCCGCCGCGCCGGCGACCACGACCGCGGTGACCAGGGCCGTGGCCTGGACGGTCCGCGCCGCGGGCCACCGGAATGCGCCGCGAGCGGCCAGAAGGGCGAGCAGCCCGGGAACCCAGCCGACGGCGGCCCCCAAGGACGCGCCCTCGCCGAGACGGACCCACAGCGCGGCGGGTGTCTGCAAGGGAGCACCCGGCCCGTCCAGGACCACCAGCCCGGCGACCTGGACGGCCCCGAGGACGATGCCCGCCCACATCGCGGCCAGCCATCCGCCGAGGAAGGCCCCGGCGGCCGTGCGGGACCGGCGCGCGAAGGTCCGCTGCGTGCGGGCGAGCGCGAGGAGCAGGACCAGCAGGCCCGCGAGGAGCCCGGCCGCCCCGCCTTGCGGGGAGGCCGATGGCAGGCCGTGCGGCAGGTCCCGTGACCAGTGCGAGGACACCCACGGCCCGGTCATCGCGACCGCCGCGACGCCGATGACCGCGATCGGCCAGTGCGCTCGGTGCGCGGGCTCCCCGTCCGGGCGCTCGCCCGCCCGCACGGGAAGGGTCGCCGCGGCGGGGACCAGTGCGTACAGGGCGGCTTTGGGGACGGTGAAGCTCGTCGCCCACAGCAGGTCGGCGACGTTCAGCGCGGGCACGGTGGCCGCCAGCGCCATGACGGCCTTCGCGACCACGGCGGCCAGCACGAACCCCGCCCACACCGTCGCGAATCGCGCCCGCCTCCCGAGATGCCCGAAAGCCGCCGCGACGAGCGCCGTGCCCGCCACCAGCAGCGGCACGTAGACGCCGAGGGGCGCCACCTGCCACCGTGCGGCCGGCATCGCACGCCCGGGCATCCCCAGCAACGCGAAGAACCCGACCGGATCGATCAGCGCTCCGGCGATGAGAAGGGCCAGGACCACGCCCACGACCGTCGGCACGAGCCGTCGCGAACCCATGCGATCTCCTTCACGGGGGATCGCCAAAGTACATGAATAAGTCTCACATTTACTAGCCCCTGCAGGAGCCCGAGGAACGGGCCGCCCCGCCAGGCCCGAGGAAGGTCACCGGACCCGCACCGACGGCAGGGCGGGACGGCGGGTTCCGCCGGCAGCACGACGGGAGGGCGCTGCCGCATCGCCGGCCGGGCCCTTCCGGTCGACCGGATCAGGTCCTGCTCTCCTCGCGGGCCGCCCGGCGGGTTCGGGGCGTCGAGGAGGCGCGGACGTCGAGACGAGCCGTGAAGAGGTGGCCCCGGGGGGTGTCGCGGCCTTCGAAGGCGTTCACCAGGAGTTCCACGCCGGCCTTGGCGGTCTCGGCGGGCAGGAAGCTGAGCGTGGTGACCGGCGGGTCGCTGAAGGCGGCGGTGGGGTCCTCGGTCGTGGCCACCAGGAGCAGGTCGTCAGGGACGGACAGGCCGTGCCGGCGGAGCCGGTCCAGCAGCAGCGGCGGGCTGGTCTCGACCAGGGTGAACAGCGCGTCGGGCGGCTCACCGGCCGCCGCGAGCAGTTCGTCGACCGCCTCCAGCGCCTCCGAATGGCCCGGTGCGGCGGTGGCCGTGAGCAGAGGCTCCTGCCCGTGGTCTTCGCACCAGGCCCGGTAGGCGCGCTCGGACTCCTCGAAGAAGCTGGAGGTGGACATCGCGGTGACCAGCGCGACGCGGCGCGCTCCGGAGGAGGCCAGATGGTCCAGGACGCTCAGTGCGGCGGCCGCGTAGTCGAAGTCCACCCAGCGTCCGAGGCTCTCCGCGTCCTCGGGACGGCCTGAGGCGTCCAGCGCGCGGCGGTCGCTCACCACGGGGATTCCACCGGACAGGAAGTCGGCGACCATCGGGTCGTCCGCCGTGGGGTCGATGACGATGGCGCCGTCCAAGGGCAGGTCCAGCCACCAGTCGCCCGGCGAGGTCGTGGGCAGCAGGACGATGCCGTAGCCGTGCCCGAGGGCGGTGCGGCTGGCGGCGTTGGCCAGCTGGGAGAAGTAGGCGAGCTCGGAGTAGACCCAGGGCGTCTCGGAGTACTCGCGGACCGCGAGCCCCAGCAGCCGTGTGCGCCCCGCACGCAGCAGGCGCGCGGTGGCGTTCGGACGGTAGCCGAGGCGGTGGGCGACGTCGCGGACATGGCGGCGCGTGGCCTCGGGCAACCTGCCGGACCCGTTCAGCGCGGCCGACACGGTCGTCTTGGAGACGCCGGCGGCGCGGGCGACGTCGACCAGCCGGACTCGCGGTGCGGGTGGACTCATCCACCAGATCCTGTCAGCTGCCGGAGCGTTGCGGTACCCCTGGTCCAGCTCTGCGGAATCGTTCCTGCAAAGCCTTGTGCGGGAACGTTCCTTCACCAATACTTGGCCGCACTTCGCCGCGCCCTGAGCCGCGGCCTGTTCGAGAAAGAGGTGGTCCATTGCGCGCCGCCCGATTCACAGCCGCGACGGCCCTCATCGCGCTCGCGGCCACCGCCTGCGGCGGTGCCTCCAAGACGGGCACGGCCGGCTCGGCCGCGTTCCAGATCTCCAAGGACACCCCGCGGGCGGGAGGGCCTCTCGCCTCGGTCACGTGGTCGCTGTACGCCGAACCGCAGTCGCTGGACTACGCCCACGCCTACGACTATCCGCCGAACACGGTCCTGGCGAACGTCTGCGAGCAGCTCCAGCGCATCACGCCGGATCTGAAGATCGCGCCGGGTCTGGCGACCGCCGCGTCACCGGACGCCGAACGGTGGGTCTACACGATCCGCTCGGGAGTGCGCTTCCACGACGGATCCGCGCTGACCGCCGAGGACGTCGTGGCGAGCCTGCGGCGGCACATGGACCCCAAGGTCGGCTCGTACTGGATCTCGTCCTTCCAGAACGTCGCGTCGATCGACAAGACCGGGCCGATGCAGGTGACGGTCCGGCTCAAGAAGCCCGACCAGCTCTTCAACGAGGAGATGGGGACCTCGGCCGGGACCATCGAGAGCGCCCGGTTCCTCGCCAAGGCCGGCGCGGAGTACGGCACGCCCGACGGCGGCGTCGACTGCACGGGCCCCTACGCCCTGGAGAGCTGGCAGAAAGGGCAGGCCATCACGCTGAAGAAGTTCGAGGGCTACTGGGATCCGAGCCTGGCCCCGAAGACCGGCACCATCAAGAACGTCTTCATCCAGGACCCGGCCGCCCGGGTGAACGCTCTGCTGTCCGGGCAGGTCGACGGCGGGTACCTGCTGCCTCCGTCCGGGTTCGCGAAGCTGCGCGCCTCGTCCGCCGGGAAGCTCTACTTCGGGCCCAACACCACCGCCGTCAGCCTGATCCCGACGAACCTCAAGGGAACGCTCGGCGATGTCCGGGTCCGGCGGGCGCTGTCGATGGCCCTGGACCGGGCCGGGATCATCAAGGCCGGGGCGGCCGGGGTCGGCACGCCGGCCCGGGCGCCGGCCGCGACCGGCGCCTGGGCCATCGCGCCCGCGGTGGCGAAGACGGCCTATGCCGGTCTGCCCCGACCCGCGCGCGACGTCGCCGCGGCGAAGAAGCTCGTCCGGGACGCCGGGGCGACCGGCCGGAAAATCGTCATGGCCACCAGCACGCTGGCTCCCGAGATCGCCGTCATCGCCAACGCCGTCCAGTCCGCCGGACGGGAGATCGGGCTGGACGTCAGGCTGAGGACGGTCGCGCCGGACGCCTACACCGCACTGTTCTCCGATCCGAAGGCGCGAGCGGGGCTCGACCTCGTGATGACGACCTGGTACGACTCGACACCCGATCCGCTCGAGTTCTACGGGATCCTGCAGACCGGCAACTTCAGCAACTACGGCGGATACTCCAACCCGCGCTATGACCGGTTGGTGGACCAGGCCGAGGCGGAGCCCGACCCGCAGAAGCGGGCGGCCGTCGTCGCCGAGCTCCAGCGGATCGCCGTCGGTGATCTGGTGTGGATCCCGCTGTACGAGGTCCCGCACAGCCTGTTCCTGAACAAGCGGGTGACCGGCGCGCCGACCAGCATCGCGCAGCTGGAGTACCCGTGGGCGGCGCCGCTGGGAGCAGCCGGTTGAGCGCGCCGGCCGGATTCCTCGTCCGACGCCTCACCGGACTGCTCGTCACCCTGGTCGCGACATCGATCGCGGTGTTCTCCTCCGTTCATCTCGCACCGGGCGATCCCGCCGCGTTCCTGATGAACGGCCGCGCGGCCTCGCCGCAGGCGATCGCGGCCGTCCGGGCGCAGTACCACCTCGACGACCCCTTCGCCGTGCAGTACCTCAAGTGGGCGGGCGGAGCGCTGAGCGGGGACTTCGGCCGGTCGGTGCAGTTCCGGCAGGACGTCGCCGGCCTGATCGCCGCCCGGCTGCCCACGACGCTGTGGCTGGTCGGCTACGCGGCCGTGCTCATCCTGCTCGCCGGGCTGGCGCTCGGCGCCCTGTCGGCACTGCGGCCGGGGCTGGTCGACCGGCTCGTCCTCGTGGGGACCGGCGTGGCCACCGCGACCCCCGCCTTCGTCGCGGCGATCGCGCTGATCTCGGTCTTCTCGGTGAAGCTGGGCTGGTTCCCGGCGTTCGGCAACGGCAGCGGCCTCGGCGGCCGGGCCGCCCATCTGACGCTGCCCGCGATCGCGCTGGCGCTCACCTTCGCCGGGCTGCTGGCCCGCGTGACCCGCGCCTCCATGCTGGAGGAACTGGCGCGCGAGCATGTCGAGGTCGCCCGCTCGCGCGGCGTCCCCCGGGCGGCGGTGATCCGCCGCCACGTGCTGCGCAACGCGCTCGGCCCGATCAGCACGGTCACCGGGACGGTCGTGGCCGGGCTGCTGGTCAGCACGTCGATCGTGGAGACCGCGTTCGGGCTGTCGGGCATCGGCCAGCTGCTCGTCAGCTCCGTCACCGTCAAGGACTTCCCGGTCGTGCAGGCCGTCAGCCTCCTGGTGGTCCTGGCCTTCGTGGGAGCCAACCTGCTCGTGGACCTCCTCCACCCGTTCATCGACCCGCGCCTGACCCACGCGAAGGGAGGTGCCGCATGAGCGCCCTGCCCCTGCGGCGGAGGGCGATGCCGCGGCTGCGCGGAGGGGACGGCCTGGTCACGGCCGCGCTCGCCGTGCTGGGCGTCCTGGTCGTCCTGGCCGTGTTCGCACCGCTGATCGCACCGCACGATCCCGAGGCGGTCGATCTGTCCGCCACCCTCAGCGGTTCGAGCGCGGCGCACCCGCTCGGCGCCGACCAGTCCGGCCGCGACATCCTGACGCGGCTGATCTACGGCGCGCGGACGGGACTGCTCGAGCCCCTGGCCGTCGTCGTCGCGTCCACGGTGCTCGGCCTGCTGGTCGGCCTGACCGCCGCGTGGCGCGGCGGACCGGTCGACACGGTGCTGTCGCGGGTGATGGACCTGGTGTTCGCCTTCCCGGCGCTGCTGCTGGCCATCGTGCTGGTGGCGATGTTCGGCTCCGGGCTCGCGGCTCCGGTCGCGGCGATGAGCGTCGCGTACACCCCCTACGTCGGACGGCTGGTGCGCGGCGTGGCGCGCCAGGAGATGACCCGCCCCTACATCCAGGCGTACCGGGTGCAGGGATGCTCCGGCCGGACGATCTGCCTGCGCCATCTCCTGCCGAACATCGCCCCGCTGGTCCTGGCGCAGTCGGCGATCAACTTCGGGTACGCGCTGATGGACCTGGCCGCGCTGTCCTTCCTGGGCTTCGGCGTCCAGCCGCCCACCCCGGACTGGGGCGCGATGATCAACGAGGGGGCGCCCGCCCTGCTGCAGGGCGCGCTGCTCCCGGCGCTCGCGCCGGGCGCCGCCATCGTGATCGCCGTGGTGGCCTTCGGCATCGTCGGCGAGGGCATCGCCGACCGGGTCGCGAAGCGGGAGCGGTGATGCTGGACATCGAGAACCTCGGCGTTCGGCTGGCGCGGGGCCGCGCGGCCCGCCCGATCCTGGACGGCGTGTCCCTGCACGTCGCCCCCGGCGAGGCGGTCGGCCTGGTGGGCGAGTCGGGATCGGGGAAGTCGGTCACCTGCCGGGCCGTCCTGGGCCTTCTGCCGGACGGGGCGACGGCCACCGGCCGGCTGCGGGTCGGCGGCGAGGACGTCCTCGCCATGGGTGCCGCGCGGTTGACGGAGCTGCGGCGCCGCGAGGCCGCGATGGTGTTCCAGGACCCGCGCGCCTCCATCAACCCGCTGCGCCGCATCGGCGACTTCGTCACCGAGGGCCTGCGGGCCGCGGGGACGCCGGCGCGGCAGGCGCTGAAGGAGGCGGAGTCGCTGCTGGAGTCGGTGGGAATCCGCGACCCGCGCGGGGCACTGCGCAGGCGCCCGCACGAGTTCTCCGGCGGCATGCTCCAGCGCGTGATGATCGCCGGAGCGCTCGCCGGAGGACCACGGCTGCTGCTGGCCGACGAGCCGACCACCGCGCTCGACGTCTCCACCCAGGCGGAGGTCGTCTCGATCCTGACCCGGCTGCGCGCCGAGCGCGGGATGGCGATGCTGTTCGTCACCCACGATCTGGAACTGGCCGCCGCGATCTGCGACCGGATCTACGTCATGTACGCGGGGCGGATCGTCGAGACGCAGTCCGCCGATGATCTCTTCGACCGGCCCCGCCACCCGTACACGGCGGGACTGCTGGCCGCGACGCCGCGCATCGACTCCCCCCGGCCGCCGCACGGAATCCCGGGCCGTCCGCTGTCGCTGGCCGAGGCGCCGCCCGGCTGCGCCTTCGCCGCGCGGTGCCCTCGCGCGGTCGAGCGATGCACCGAGGCGGAGCCCGTCCTACGGCGGATCGAGGCGGCGCACGTGGCGTGCCTGCGAGCGGAGGAACCGATCCATGACTGAGCCCGTGCTGGAGGCCGAGGGCCTGCGCAAGTCCTTCGGCGGGCAGGTCGCCGTCGACGACGTGTCGTTCACCCTGCGGGCCGGCGGTTCGCTGGCCCTCGTCGGCGAGTCCGGTTCAGGGAAGACGACCACCGCGCGGTTGCTCGTCGGCCTGGAACGCCCCGACGGCGGGCGGATCAGCGCGTGCGGGTCCGACCGCACGGGGCCGGCAAGGGGGCGAAGCGCGCGCCTCGAACGGGCCCGGCAGATCCAGATGGTGTTCCAGGACCCCTACCTGTCCCTCGACCCCCGGATCACCGTCGGCGACTGCGTCGAGGAACCGCTGCGCCTGCATTTCGCTCTCAGCCGGGCGCAGCGGCTCGCCCGCAGGGACGAACTCCTGGACCGGGTCGGCCTGGGCGTGAGGGAGGCCGGCGCGCTTCCGAAACGCCTCTCCGGCGGGCAGCGCCAGCGCGCGGCCCTCGCCCGCGCGCTCGCCACGGAGCCGAAGGTGCTGATCCTCGACGAGGCGACCGCCGCGCTGGACGTCTCGATCCAGGCGCAGATCGTCGAGCTGCTGCGCGAACTGCGCGAGACCCTCGGGATCGCCTACCTGTTCGTCAGCCACGACCTCGCGCTGGTACGCCACGTCGCCGACGACGTCCTGGTGCTCCACCGGGGCCGGGTCGTCGAGTCCGGGCCCACCGCGAGAGTGCTGGCCGGCGCCGAGCACCCCTACACCCGTCTCCTGCTCGATTCGATCCCGCGGCGCGGCTGGGATCCGGCCCGGATCGCCGCCGACCGCCGTGCCCTCGCCGAGGAGAGCCCGTGAACGGCCTCTCCCACCTCTCCGCGACGCGCGCACTGCGCCCGTTCCACGGCCGTGGGCTGTCACGGGCCGAGCTCATGCCAGCCGCCGTCGCGGCCCGCATCATTCTGAGGAGCCTCCCATGCCCACCGATCTCATCTTCCGGAACGGCCTGGTCCGCACGGTGACCGGCCGGACGGCGACCGCCGTGGCGGTCGAGTCCGGCCGCATCACCGCCGTGGGATCCGAACCGGACATCCGGCCGCTCGCCGGCGCCGGCACCCGGATCGTCGATCTCGGCGGAGGCGCGCTGCTGCCCGGCTTCCAGGACGCGCACGTCCACCCGGTCATGGCCGGGCTCACCATGATCCGCTGCGACCTCGCCGCCGCCGGAGACGCCGCCGGGGCGCTGCGGGTCGTCCGGGACTACGCCGAAGCCCATCCCGATCTGCCGTGGATCGTCGGCGGCGGCTGGGCCATGGACTGGTTCACGGGCGGGACCCCGTCCCGCACCGCCCTCGACGCGGTGGTGCCCGACCGCCCGGTCCACCTGGTGAACCAGGACGGCCACGGGGTCTGGGTCAACACCAGAGCCCTCGACCTCGCCGGGATCGGCGCCGCGACACCCGACCCCGCGGACGGCCGGATCGAGCGGGAGCCGGACGGAACCCCGCAGGGCACCCTGCACGAGGGCGCGGCCCGCCTCGTCGGACGGCTGGTCCCCGAACCGACCGGCGACGAGCTGCTGCGCGGCCTGCACGCGGGGCAGCGGCGACTGCACGCGGCCGGCGTCACCGCCTGGCAGGACGCGATGGTCGACCCGAAGATCCAGCGGGCGTACCTGGCGGCGGCCGAGGCGGGCACGCTGACCGGCCGGGTCGCCGGTGCCCTGTGGTGGGAGAGGGACCGCGGCGCCGAGCAGATCCCCGAACTCCTGGCCCGCCGCGGCGGCGCCGGCCGGTTCCGCGCCGGCACCGTCAAGATCATGCAGGACGGCGTCGCGGAGAACTTCACCGCCGCCATGACCTCCGCCTATCTCGACGGCTGCGGTTGCAGCACCGGCAACCACGGGATGAGCTTCATCGACCCCGGCGAGCTCCAGGAATACGTGACACTGCTGGACGCCGCGGGCTTCCAGGTGCACGTCCACGCGGTGGGCGACCGCGCCGTCCGGGAGGCCCTGGACGCCTTCGCCCGCGCGCGGACGATCAACGGGCCGGGCGGCAACCGGCACCACATCGCCCACCTGCAGGTCGTGCACCCCGACGACGTGCCCCGCTTCGCAGCCCTCGGCGTGACCGCGAACATCCAGCCGCTGTGGGCGGCGCACGAACCGCAGATGGACGAGCTCACCATCCCTTTCCTGGGGCCGCAGCGCGCGTCCTGGCAGTACCCCTTCGGCTCCCTCGACCGCACCGGGGCGGCCCTGGCCGCCGGAAGCGACTGGCCGGTGAGCAGCCCCGACCCGCTGTGGGGCCTGCACGTGGCGGTCAACCGGGTGGCGCCCGGCGAGGACACGGAGGAGTTCCTGCCGGAGCAGCGGCTCGACCTGGCAACGGCGCTCACCGCCTACACGCTCGGCAGCGCCCGCGTGAACCACCTCGACACCGAGACCGGGACCATCGAGGTCGGCAAGTACGCCGACCTGGTGGTGCTCGACGCGGACCCGTACACCGTGCCGGCGGAACGGCTCGCCGAGGTGACCGTCAAGGCCACGTTCGTCGAAGGCGAGCAGGTCCACCCGGACCCACTCGTCTGATACGCAGGGAGCCCGTTCGGCCGAGCGTTGGGGTCGTTCAGGCGAGACCGGCGTAGCGGCGGCAGGTGTCCCGGTCGCCGGAGACGCCCCAGGCCTCAAGTAGCTCGCGGAAGTCGAGAATGTGCCAAGTGGTCTCGGGCAGTGAGGCCAGGGTGCGGACGGTACGGCGCTGCAGGGGTGTGAGCTGGTCAAGCGGCGGCAGCGAGGGGCGCGGCGGTGCGCCGAAGGTCAGCCGCAGTGCGGCCGCGGCCACCGGGCATGCCCCGAAGTCGCTGCTGCGGGATAGGCCGTCCAACACGCTGTCGACCGCCTCGGCGGGTGCCGCACCGTCCAGCATGCCCAGGCTCTCGGAGGCATAGGCCCGCAGGTCCCACCCCAGGAACCCGGGACCGTCCGCCTCGGGTGGGCGGGTGCAGGCCGTGGCGAGTTCGGCGATGACGGCGGTGTCGGTGACGCCCATGCGGATCAGCGCGATGGCGGCGCCGTAGCATGCGAGCGGTTCGTCGCCGGTGAGTTGATCCCGCATCCGGTCGATGAGGCCGCCGTCGGACAGCAGCCCCAGCGAGATGATCGCGTTGACGGTGACGGCCGGGACGGTCTCGACGTTCCACAACGCGCGCAGCGGCGGAGTCGACGCGGCGGCCTCCTCGGGAAACCAGCCCAGCAGGTATGCGGCGGTGGCCCGCACGCTGGAGTCCGGGTCGGTCAGCAGGCAGTGCACGGTCGGCAATCCGGCCCGGACCGCATCGTAGGCGGCCAATGCGACGGTGGTCTCGTGCAGGGATTCCTGGAAGTCGTCGAAGGCGAGACCTTCGTCGCGGGCGCCGCGCTGCTCCTTCCGCGGGTCCGCCGCGTGCATTTTGGCCAGTTCTCGCCGCCAACCCTTGATATCGACGCCTAGCGGCAGGTGCTCGTCGGCCCATCCGACCGCTAGTTCCGACACCAGCTGAAGAAGCTCGGCACGGTCAGGCATCGAACGGTCTGCGGCGATCGCCAGCAAGAACGGCACTGTCGGTGCGGCCGCCTCGTACCTGCGACCCTGATGACAGACATTGTCGTGCAGCGCGGAACGAGCGTTTTCTCGCTTGTTCTCGTCGGGGGACATCAAAGCGCGCAGAAGTCCGGGAACGTTTCCGGCCGTCCCGTAGGCGTGGCGGAGCCGGGTCCACTCGACAGCATCGAGCCCTGCCAGCGGATCGCTCTTTCTCATGTCGTCCATAATGCCGAAATGGCCACTTCGTGTACTCGAGCAAGGTGCTGTTCGCCGCTACACCGCCGGTGACGGTGCTCTGACGGGCTGGTGGGCCGCGGTCGGGGACGGGTCCTGACGCGTGCCGGGGAGGCGGATCGTGACGAGGAGGCCGCCGGCGGGGCGCGGCGTGAGGTCGAGGGTCCCGTCGTGTGCTCGGACAATGCTGTGGACGATGGCCAGCCCCAGGCCGACGCCGGCGTGCTCATCGGTGCGGACGCGCCGCGTTCCGCGCTGGAACGGCTCGATGAGGGTCGGAACCAGGTCCCAGGGGAGCGGTCGACCCGTGTTCTCGACCCGCAGGACGCTCGCGTCGTCCTCCGCCGTGGTGTGGACCGTCACGGTGCCGCCGGCGGGCAGGTTGTGGACGATGGCGTTCTGGACGAGGTTCGTCACCATCCGCAGGATGAGCTCCTCGGAGCCGACGGTCCGGGTCCTCTCGCCGGTGACCTCCAGCGTGATCTGCCGCTTCTCGGCGAGGGGCAGCAGGGTCTCGGCGGCCTCTTCGGCGACCAGGGACAGGTCGACGGGCTCGCGGGTGAAGGTCCTGCGGTCGCTGCGGCTGAGCAGCAGGAGGGCCTCGATGAGGTCGATCGCGCGGGTGTTGACGGTCTGGAGCCGCTCGATGAGCTCGTCCCGGTTCTGGGCGGGGTCGTTGCGGGCGACGTCGAGGAGCGTCTGGGAGATCGCCAGCGGGGTGCGCAGTTCGTGGGAGGCGTTCGCGGCGAACCGCTGCTGTTCGGTGATGTGGGATTCGAGCCGTTCGAGCATGGTGTCGAACACGTCGGCGAGTTCGCGGAACTCGTCTCTGGGGCCTTCGAGGCGGATCCGGTGGGACAGCGACCCGTTCGCGGCCAGCCGCGCCGCGTCCGCGACCCGGGTGAGGGGTGCGAGCATCCGGCCGGCGAGGAGCCATCCGCCGAGAAGCCCGAACAGCAGGAGGAAGGCCAGTGCCTGGGCCGCGCGGGGCGCGAAGGCTCGCCAGAGGTCGGTGCGGTTGGGGATGAACGGCGGCGCCGGGCCCCTGTCCCGGAAGAACCCCGGCCCGGGTTTGATCACCCCGTCGGGAACGTAGCGCAGCAGGAACACCCAGACCACGGCCAGCAGGAGGGCACCGGAGAGGACGATCACACCTGCGTAGCTGATGGTGAGTTTCAGCCGCGCGCTGAGTCCCGGGCGCCTACGCACGGGGGCCGCCGGACTGCGTGGTGTCGATCCGGTAGCCGACGCCCGGCACCGTGGCGATCAGCCATGGTTCGCCGAGCCGTTTGCGCAGGGCGGAGACGGTGATGCGGACGGCGTTGGTGAAGGGGTCGGCGTTGACGTCCCAGGCCCGCTCCAGCAGCTCTTCGGCGCTGACGACCCCGCCCTCGGCGGCGACGAGGACGTCGAGCACGGCGAACTGCTTGCGGGTGAGCGCGACGTAGCGTCCGTCGCGGAAGACCTCCCGGCGGAACGGGTCCACCCGCAGGCCCGCGATCTCAGTGACCGGGGGGCGCGCGTGCCCGCGCCTGCGGTCCAGCGCCCGCAGCCGCATCACCAGCTCCCTGAGCTCGAACGGCTTGGTGAGGTAGTCGTCGGCGCCGAGCTCGAACCCCGTGGCCTTGTCGTCGATCCGGTCGGCGGCGGTGAGCATGAGGATCGGCATGCCGCTGCCGGACGCGACGATGCGCCGGGCGATCTCGTCGCCCGACGGACCGGGGATGTCGCGGTCCAGCACCGCCAGGTCGTAGGAGTTGACACTGAGCATCTCCAGGGCGGAGTCGCCGTCCCCGGCGATGTCGGCGGCGATGGCCTCCAGCCGGAGACCGTCCCGGACGGCCTCGGCCAGGTAGGGCTCGTCTTCCACGATCAGCACGCGCACGCCTCAAGGCTAAGCAGCGCGGCATATCGCCGACGTATGCAAACCGACACGCCTGCAGGAGTGGTGAGGGCGGTGCGGATCACCCTCACCCGCGCGGGGTCACATGATCGCTTCCCGTCCTCGGGAGTCCGGGACCGCGGCGGCGTCGACCAGGCGTGCGACCAGCCGCTCGTAGGGCAGCCCGGTCGCGGCGAACATTCTCGGCACCTGCGACTCGGCGGTCATCCCCGGCATGGTGTTGACCTCGTTGAGGACGGGCCCGTCGCCGGTGAGGAAGAAGTCGACGCGGGCGACCCCGGCACAGCCGAGCGCGTCGAACATCCGCAGCGCCGCCTCCGTCAGGGCCGCCCGCTCCGCGCCGTCGACTCCGGCGGGCACGCCGAACCGGGCCGAACCGTCGTACTTCGACCGGGTGTCGAACAGGCCGTCGGTGTGGATCTCCAGCGGCGGGGACGCCCACCGCCGGCCACCGGCCTCCCGCAGCACGGCCACATCGATCTCCCGGCCCCCGACGACGTCCTCGATCAGGATCCGGTCGTCGAACCGCGCGGCGCACCGCAGGGCGTCGCGCAACTGGGAGGCGTCGCGTGCGAGGGCGACACCGAAACTCGACCCGGCCGAGGCGGGCTTGACGACCACGTCCTTCTCGAACCCAATACCGGCGATCTCCGCCGCCGCCACCAGCCGCCCCGGAGCGGTCCGGATCCCGACCGCCTCCGCCACGAGCTTGGTCGCCCACTTGTCCATGCCGAGCGCCCCGGCGCGCAGGCCCGAGCCGACCATCGGCGTGTGCGTGAGGGCGCACAGCGCCGCGAGCGTCCCGTCCTCACCGGACGGGCCGTGGACCGCGGGGAAGACGACGTCGGCGCGTTCGATGACGCCGAGCGCCGCCGCCAGCGAACCGATCGCCTGCTTCCCGAGCGCGTCCGCTCCCCGCCTCCACGTCCCGTCGCGGTCGATGGTCAGCTCGTCGACGTCGAAACCGCCGGACCGCAGCGCCTTCGCGATCGCCGCGGCCGTGGCCAGGGAGACGTCGTGCTCGGCGTTCTCTCCGCCGCCGATCACCACGATTCGCCGTGTCATGCGATGCTCCTTCTCACACGCGGCCCTATGCCGGTGACGATGGTGTGCGGGATGGTCCCGGCCCAGCGCGCCCAGTCCTGGACGGTCGGGGTGGCGCCCCCGTCCGGGCCGAACACGGTCGCGGACGTGCCGGCCGGGAAGTACCGGGCGCCGGTATCGATCACGATCTGGTCCATCGAGACCCGTCCGACCACCGGGAAACGGCACCCGCGGATCTCGACGCCGGCTCGGGGCGACAACTCCCGGGGGATCCCGTCGGCGTACCCGATGGGGAGGATGCTCAGGTGGGTGGCGCGGTAGGTGATGTACGTGCCGTCGTAACCGACCGGCGTGCCCGCCGGAACCGCCGTCGTGTGCACGATCGGCGCGGTCAGGCGGGACGCGCCGTGCATCTCCACGGTCCCGGACGGATCGATGCCGACCAGTCCCGCCCCGACCCGGACCATGCCGAGATGCGTCGCCGGATCGGTGACCGTCCCGGACGTGGCCGCGAGGTGGGCGAGCGGGGAACCGAGCCCCGCCGCCCGGACCGCCTTCAGCGCCTCGTGCATGTCCGCGACCGCCGGCGCGTTCGCCGCGGGCTCGGCCCGGTCGGCCAGCGGAAGATGCCCCATGACGCCCACGACGCGGACCCGCCGAGCCCTTTGACCGCGCTGAGCCATACCGATCAGCTCGTCCCACTGTCGGCGGGGGCAGCCGCCCCGGGACATCCCGGTGTCCACATGCAGATGAACCCGCACCGCCGGCGCGGCCTGCGCGATGAGCCCGCCGAGCTCGTCCACCGACCCGACCGCGACATCGACCCCGGCCGCGGCCGCCGCCTCGGCGTCGATCCCGGAAGGATGCAGCCAGGTGAGGATCGGCACCGCCACCCCCGCGGCCCGCAACGCGCACGCCTCCGCGACGCTCGTCGTCCCGAGCCACCCGGCACCGGCGGCAACAGCGGCCTTGGCGACCGCGACCGCGCCGTGGCCGTAACCGTCGGCCTTGACCACGGCCATGATCGTGCTCCGCGTCCGCGCGCGGATCCCGGCCACGTTGGCGGCCACCGCCTCGGGCAGCGTCTGCAGGGTCGGCCCGTTCACGGCCGCCTCCACGGGTCGTCGGCCGGATCCGTGTGCATCCGCCGGGGCGCGGCATCCGGGTGCGGCAGCCGGATCGGCGCGGCCGTGCGGTACTCGAAGTGCCACCACTCGTTGTCGTAGACGCGGTAGAGCCCGTACCGCCAACCGTGCCGTTCGAGCCACCGCGCGCCTTCGGTCGGCCGGACGTCGAGCCCGAACCCCCGCACGTGGCTCGACTCCTCCGGCGGCAGCACCCGGCGCCGCGCCGCCTGCACCGAGCCGGTGCGCCACACCTCCTCGGCGAAGATCCGGTACTGCTCCCTCGCGTCGCGGTAGCCCGAGGTGAGGCCGATCATCTGCCCGTGGCGCCAGAACGCCTCGGCCCGCGCATGCGTGAACGCCGCCAGCGTCTCCGGCGCCAGCCCCCGAAGATCCTCGGCGGGAAAGCGCAGGGCCAAGGCCCACTGGCAGGCCAGAAACCGTGCGCGGTCCGGTGCACGGAAGAACGCGACCGGCACCAGCAGCACCGCGACGACCCGAGTGACGACCGCGAGAACGCGCGCTTTGATCTCCACGGCTCACCGCCGAATGGTCAGCCCGTACGCCGACCATCGATCAGCGAGAGCCGCCCGGCGGAAAGGACGACCGTCCGCTCTCCGACCCGAACCGGCGAGCGCGACCCTGCACGTACGACGGGCCGACAGCGATGCGATGCAGTCCATGCCTTCACTGAAGACGGACGCCCGTTGCGGTGCCGTATCCGCTTTTCAATACACCCGCGATACACCAACACCGCGGGTCGTGAGACGGAGCCGAATATGCGACAGAGCCATCTTCCGGACAGTTCAACGCCTCAAGCGCTTCCATGATCCTTACTGCGGAGTGCCGGGAAGCCGTCTTAGGCTTCGCGCCATGGTGCGGCGGCGGTTGGTGGTGGCGGGCTTCGTTGGGGCGATCCTGGCCGGCCTGCTGTTCTGGCCGGTGGTCATGGGTTACACGCTCACCGCCGGCGAGAAGGCCGCGGCGGATGTCGCCGAATGCCACAGCGTGCGGACCGGGAAGACGACGAAGCTCGTCTGTACGGGGACGTGGCGCACCCACGACGGACACACCGGCTCGGGCGAGATCTACGGCCTCGATCGCGATGACGCGGGACGCACCGGGGTGCCGGTGCGGATCGGGCCCATGGGCCCGTACGCGGGCGGGTTCGCAAGGAACGGCATCTTGTTCATCGGACTGATCCCGCTTGTTCTTGCGGCGATGGTGCTGCCGGTGTTCGTCGCCGGTCTGGCCGGCCCCGGCCGGACCATTGCCCGGCGTCTGCTTGCCGAACCAGGAGACGGGCTCGTCGTGCTCATCGGCCGGAAAGACGTGTGCCACCCGGACGGCCGGGCGTACGCCACCCGGCGCACCGCCAAGCCGCCACCCGGGTATAGCCGCCTCGAACTGCCGGGCCGGCACCGCAGGAACTACGAGCGCTCCACTTTGGAGGTGCTGGCCGGCATCTCTCGCGACGCCACGACGTTCTCTGCCCTGTACGGCTCCGGCGGTGAGCCCCTGATGCTGATTGAGGAGCGCACGAGCAAGGATTACCAGCCGGAGTCCGTGATGCTCGATGCGACCGGCACCGCCAAGATGATGGTGCGCCGCACGACCGTCCATCCCACCTTGCGCTACACGCTGCTGAGCCCCGACGGACAGCAAGTCGGTTCGGCAGAGCCCGTGGGCAGCGGCGCCACGACCATGAAGGTCATGGACGTCCACGGCCGCGAGGTCGCGACGATCGCTCGGCTGGGACGCCGGTGGGTGCTGCGGGCCGTACCGTCCGCGCCGCCTTTACTGCGCGACGCAGCGATCACCCTCACGTTCTCCCTGATCGGCATGGACTGACGCGGCGACGCCGGCCCTTGCCGGCCGGCGGAAGCCTCATCGCCACTGCCGTCACCTTGCGCGCTCGACACGCTCCCAGGAGAAGACGGCCAACCCTAAGGAACGGGATGTGGGATCGTCCGGCGGGGGCGGCCAGCGCGTACGGCTACGGCTTGAGGTACCCGTTCGCCTTCCCGCCGGACTTCCCGCCGCCGTCAGGGCCCCGATCAAGCGCCGTGGCCTGCGCCCGAACGCCGTCGCGGCCGTTCGGCCTCCGCCGCCGCGGGGCCCCGAAGCCTTCTCCGGCGTAGCCAGAAGGGCAGGTAGGCGATCAGGACCACGGTCAGCGCCGAGCCGGACACCAGGTTGCCCGTCCTGCCTCCGGCCCACGGGGAGACCTTCAGCTGCTCCCGCACCGCCGCCGTCGTGGGGCGCGCCGGATCGTAGACGATCGTGGTCTCGGTGATGCCGTCCTTGTCGTACCGGTGGCCGTCGATCACCGGGTCGCGGGTCGTGACACTGGTGCCCCCACGGGTCATGAAGGTCAGCTGCGGGTGGTGGGACACCGAGATGTCGCCGTGGGCCCCCGTCGAGACGGTCGGGTGGTCGTAGACCTCGCCTGTCACCGTGACGCCGTGGTGCCGCAGCCGGTCGAGGAGGTGCGCGTCGCGGACACCACCGGTGATCGCGGTCGCGAGCACGACCGGCCCGAAGACGGCGAGGCCCAGCACGGCGAGGCCGGAGAACGCGCTCCAGTCCCGCCGGTCCTGGCCGGCAGGCGCCGGGCGTGCGGGCCGCTCGGGTGGTACGGGGCGTCCGAGAGAACGGACCAGCAGGCGCGCGACCCGTTTCAGGGCCACGGTCGTCCACTGCACTGCCTTGAGGGCCACGCCCAGGCCCGCGATGAGTCCGGTGACGAGGGCGACGGCGTCGATGAGGAAACGCACCGCACCGAACGATTCCGGCAGCATCCCGGCCAGGAACACGCCGGCCGCCCCGCCGTACCCGCCGGCGGCCAGCACCGCGACGAGCACGATCCCGGCCGCCAGAGCCGATCCACGGGGCCGGGTCCGCAGCCGCCGGCAGCCGCGTGCCCGCCTCCACAACGGGCGGCCGAACCGGTGCTGGGGCGCCTGCAGCCCGGCCTTGCGGCCGAAGGCCCACAAGGTGCCGTCCTCGCCCCAGGCACCCGGGGCGCGCAGAAGAATCCGGTCGTCGCCGTCAAGCACCACCAGCCCCCGGCGGGGGCCGCCCCGGGGGCGGGAGATGGAATAGACGCCCAGAGCCTTCACCGACGACAGGGGGATCGCCACCCGCTGGCGTCCAAAACCGTGGCCGACGAGGAGATCGCCTTCCACGCACAGCCGTACGGGCTCGCGGTCCAGCAGGTCGTGAGTCGGATTGCTCGGGCGCAACTCGCTGGGACCGTCGGTTCGTGAGTGCGCACCGTCGACCGGGATGGGGGCGCGGCGCTTTCTCTTCGGCCGCCGTCGACTCACCGGCGCATGCTATCCCGCCTGATGGACGGGGCAACGGCCACGTCGGCGGCGGAAGTCGTTCAGCCCTGAGATCGCGTGCTCGACCACCCCGCGGTGTCGGCCGAGTCGGTCGGAACGCTCGGCGCCGCGCCGGGCGATCCGGGGGACGATGTCGCGGCCGCGCAGAAACGATGCCGCGGCGCGCAGGAACTGCGCAGTCCGGCATATGGCGGAGCTCTCAGCGCCTCGGGCCTGGATAGCGTCACTCACGTGACACCAATGACCACGGCATTGAGCGACGTGCGCCCCATCGGGGAGCAGCTGCGCGCATGGCGGCGGCTGCGGGAGCGGAGCCAGCTGGAGCTGGCGTGTGAGGTGGGCATATCGACGCGGCATCTGAGCTTCGTGGAGACGGGCCGGTCGGCGCCGAGCCGCGACCTGGTGCTGCGGCTCGCCGAGTACCTGGACGTGCCGCTGCGCGACCGGAACCTGATGCTGCTCGCAGCCGGGTACGCGCCGGTGTTCTCCATACCGCTGCGCGCCCCGGACCTGCTGCTGCTCGCGGCCGGGTACGCCGCGGTGTCCGACGGGACGCCGAGCCCGCCTACGGCAGCCCGGAAGGGCAAGACGTCTACGGCCGGCTCCGCAACACCGTCGAGGGCATGAACGGCTACGCCAACCTCCGGCGCTCACGACGCCGGCAGACCACCGCAAACCAGGTCCAAGGGGCGAGGTGGTCTCCTGCGCGCCCGTCCCCTGGGTCCCAGGAGTCACAGAAGACTGGCCTCCGTATATGACGAAGACCCCGGAGCTTGCTGCTCCGGGGTCTGTTCCGTCACTGTGGGGCTACGACTTCCGTCTGCGTCCCCAAGTGGGCGAGGAGGGATTTGAACCCTCACATCCTTTCGGACACACGGACCTGAACCGTGCGCGTCTGCCGTTCCGCCACCCGCCCAGGGTGTCGGCCCGTTTCCGGGCGCTTGAAAAGGCTAGCACGGTCGCAGCAGTGGTTAGGTACTCGGATACTTCTCGCGAACCTTCGCACCGATACGATCGTCTACCAGTGGGGAGAGGAGGTGCCCGTGGGCGTCATTCAGCGCTTCGAGCGACGGCTCGAGGGCATGGTCGAAGGGGCCTTCGCCCGTGCCTTCAAGTCGGAGCTCCAGCCGGTCGAGGTGGCCAGTGCTGTGCAGCGCGAGATGGACGATCGGGCCGCGATCGTGGCACAGGGCCGCACGCTGGTCCCGAACGACTTCGTCGTCGAGATCTCTCAGCAGGACGGGCAGCGGCTGCAGGTGTACGCCGACAGCCTGAGCCAGGAGCTGGCGAATCTGGCGCGCGAGTACGCGAAGGAGCAGGGGTACTCCTTCGTCGGTCCGGTGCGCGTCCGGTTCGAGAACGCGGGGGACCTCGCCACGGGCATGTTCCGCATCCGGTCCGGCGTGATCCGGGGGTCGACCGTGGAGGGCGGGGAGATCCGCCAGCCCGTGAGCGACGTGCCGCAGGGCGGCCGGGGCGGCGCCTTCGGCGGCAATCCGCGGCTCCTGGTGACGACGGCGGTGGAGGGCTCCGACACCACGCAGCGCACTTATGAGATCAACACTCCGGTCACCCTGCTGGGCCGCGGCACCGACTGCGACCTGCGTCTCGTGGATCCGGGCGTGTCCCGGCACCATGCCGAGATCCGCGTAGAAGGTCCCGAAATCGTGCTCGTGGATCTAGGGTCGACCAACGGCTCGTTCGTGAACGGGCAGCCGATCCGGCGGGTGACGCTGGTGGACGGCTCCCGGGTCACGATGGGCCGCACTACCCTTGTGTTCCGCCGCGATAGGGAGTAACCCCGACTCCGATGTCCGATTTCACCCTCACGCTGATCAAGCTAGCGTTCCTCGCGGTGCTCTGGCTCTTCGTCATCGCGGCCGTCGGTGTGATCAGGGCCGACCTGTTCGGCTCGAAGGCGGCGACGAAGGCGGCCACGCGCGCGGCCCAGCCCCCCCGGCCCCCGAAGGCGGGCCGGCCGCAGATGGCGGCGCCCCCGCCGCCCCGCCGCGGCGCCCAAGGCGGCGCCCCCAGCAAGCTCGTGGTCGTCCAGGGCGAGCGGGCCGGCACCGTCATCGATCTCACGGGGGTGCCCATCACCATCGGTCGCGCCAATGACGCCACGCTCGTGGTGACCGACGACTACGCTTCGAGCCGGCATGCCCGACTTTATGCGCAGGACGGTCAGTGGATCGTGGAAGATCTCGGCTCGACCAATGGCACATATCTCGGACGCACGAAGGTGACCCGGCCGATGCCGGTGCCGCCCGGCGTACCGGTCCGTATCGGCAAGACCGTGATCGAGCTGCGCAAATGACACTGGGAATCCGCTACGCCGCGCGCTCCGACGTCGGCATGCTGCGCGAGGGCAACGAGGACTCGGCGTACGCGGGGGCGCACCTGCTCGCGGTGGCCGACGGGATGGGCGGGCACGTCGGCGGCGAGATCGCCAGTGCCGCCGCGATCGACGCGCTGCGCGGGCTGGACAAGGACCTGCCCGCGAACGAGCTGCTGGCCGCGCTCGAGCACACGGTGAAGACGGCCAACGACAACCTGCACCGCATCGTGGAGTCCGACCCGGCCCTGCAGGGCATGGGCACGACGCTGACGGCGATGCTGTGGGCGGGCAACCAGGTCGCGCTGGTGCACATCGGGGACTCGCGCGCCTACCTGCTGCGCGACGGCAGCCTCTTCCAGATCACGCACGACCACACGCTGGTGCAGTCGCTGGTGGACGAGGGCCGGATCAGCCCGGACGAGGCGGCGACGCACCCGCAGCGGTCGCTGCTGCTGCGCGCGCTGGACGGCCGCGGCGAGGTCGACCCGGACCTGTCGCTGCGGGAGGCGAAGGTCGGGGACCGCTACCTGCTGTGCTCGGACGGGCTGTCCGGCGTGGTGACGGCGGAGACGATCTTCCAGGTGCTGACCGACGTGGACGAGCCCGAGCAGGCCGTCCGGCAGCTCATCGACCTGGCGAACCGGGGCGGCGGCCCGGACAACATCACCTGCGTGGTCGCGGACGTGGTGGACCTGGAGCGGCATCCGCCGACGGGCGGTCCGGGGCACGCGGTGGGCGCGGCGGCGAACGCCGCGCCGCCGGACCCGCCGGGCGGCGGCACGGGCGCGAACGTCACGGTGGCGGACACCCCGGCGGGGCGCGCGGCGCAGCTGCGGGACACGATGCCGCAGCCGCCGGTCGCGGTGGACGAGATGCCGCCGCCGGCGCCGATGCCGATGAACGAGCCGATGGCGGGGCCTCCCGGTTCGATGCCGCAGGGCATGCAGAAGCCGATGGCGGCGCCGCGGCGGCGCGGCGGGGGCGCGCGCCGCTGGACGTGGCTGATCGTGGTGGCGGGCGTCGTGGTGGTGGCCGTGGTGGCGGGCGGTTTCGTGCTGGTGCAGAACGTCCGGAACGGCTACTACATCGGCTCGGAGGACGGCAAGGTCGTCCTGTACCGGGGGACGACGCAGAAGGTGCCGGGGATCAGCCTGTCCCGGAAGGCCGACAAGCAGCCGAACCCGCCGATCCTCGTCGCGGACCTGCCGCTTGACCTGCAGGCGCAGGTCAAGGGCACCTACAGTGTCAACGGCCCGTCCGCGCTCAACGACCTGAAGAACCGCGTGTGCAAGTACGTCCTGACCGAGGAGGCCGGGAAGGTCGTCGTGGTCAAGGGGCAGGGCCAGCGCAACTGCCAGGAGAAGAAGATCACCAACAGCGACATCCCGCTCAGCGAGCTGCCGACCTCGGACGCCACCGCCGTGACGAAGGGCGGTCTCGCGTTCATCGGGCAGCAGGCGGCCGAGGCGAAGCTGAAGGAGCTCGGCGACCGCCGCAACGAGTGCAAGGGGAGCAACCCGTCCATCAAGGACTGCCCTTCCGACGGGGGTAGCCATAGATGAGCTCGCTCGGGGAGCAGATCAGGGCGGTCCTGCCCTACCAGCGGCGCAACGCGGCGTCGTTCGCGCTGCTGGCGTTCGCGATGGTGCTGACGCTGTCGGCGTTCGCGGAGGTCGGGCTGGCCCGTGACGGGCACATCCCCGCGGGGCTGTTCACCTTCGGCGGCGGCCTGGTGGTGCTCGCGCTCGCCGCCTACTTCGTGCAGACGAAGTTCCTGCCGTACGCCGACCCGCTGCTGCTGCCGCTGGCGGTGGCGCTGAACGGGCTCGGGCTGGCGATGATCTACCGGCTCGACCTGGACACCAGCGACACCAAGAAGGCCGCGCAGCTGGCCGGCAAGAAGCTGATCAAGGACGCGGCGGACGCGCCCGGGCAGCTGCTGTGGACGTTCGTCGGGATCGGGCTGTTCGTCGCCGCGGTCCTGATCATGCGGGACACCACCAAGACCGACGCGCCGCTGTCGTTCACGCCGAAGACCGCGCAGCGCTACACGTACCTGACCGGCCTGATCGCGATCATCCTCCTGCTGCTGCCGATCGTGCCGGGCATCGGCGCGGAGATCAACGGCGCGCGGGTGTGGATCCACGTCGGGCCGCTGTCGGTGCAGCCGGGCGAGTTCGCCAAGCTGCTGCTCGTCGTGTTCTTCGCCGGGTACCTGGTGAACAAGCGGCAGGCGATGTCGCTGATCGGCAAGAAGATCGGCCCGTTCAGCCTGCCGCGCGCCCGCGACCTGGGCCCGATCGTCGTGATCTGGTTCTTCTGCCTGGGCGTGCTGTTCATGCAGAAGGACCTCGGCACGGCGCTGCTGTTCTTCGGCCTGTTCGTGTCGATGCTGTACATCGCGACGCAGCGGGTGTCGTGGGTGGCGATCGGCGTCGGGCTGCTGGCGGTGGGCGTGCTGGTCGCGACGCAGCTGCCGTTCATGGCGCACGTCAACCAGCGGATCGACATCTGGCAGAACCCGAAGCCGTACTTCGACGGCGGCTGCCTGCTGCACAGCGGCAAGGTCGTCCCGGTCAACCCGGACACGACGATCTACAAGACGGAGAAGGCGGCGGGCAGCGGCTACCCGGGCTTCACGGCCTGCGCGAAACTCGGCGGCGAGTACTCCGACAGCCGGCAGCTGATGATGGGGCTGTTCGCGCTCGGCGAGGGCGGGGTGCTCGGCACCGGGCTCGGGCAGGGCCAGCCGTGGCAGACGCCGCTGTCGTTCAGCGACTTCATCTTCGACTCCATGGGCGAGGAGCTCGGGCTCACCGGGCTCATGGCCCTGCTGCTCGTCTACGCCTTAATCGTGCAGCGCGGCATGAAGACGGCGGTCGCCGCGCGGGACCCGTACCTCAAGCTGTTCGCGGGCGGCGTCTCGTTCGTGCTGGGCCTGCAGGTCTTCGTGATCGTCGGCGGGGTGACCAAGCTGATCCCGCTGACCGGTCTGACCACGCCGTTCCTGTCCCAGGGCGGTTCGTCGCTGATGGCGAACTGGATCCTGATCGCCATGCTGGTCCGGATGAGCCACGACGCCCGCAAGCCCGCCCCGCAGGCCATCCAGGACGAGGGCATGACCCAGATCGTGAGCACGAGGTGATCTCCGCTCCATGAACATGGACAAGCCGATCCGGTGGGTGGCCGTCTTCGCGCTGTTGCTGTTCTTCGGGCTGATGGCGCAGGTGAACTACGTCCAGGGCAGCGAGGCGGAGAGCCTGCGCACCGACCCGCACAACGCACGGCAGTACCAGGACGTGTTCAACTCGCCGCGCGGGCAGATCTCGGCGGGCGGCGAGGTGCTGGTGACGTCCACGCCGACGGGCAAGGACAACCCGAAGTACGGCCGGACCTACAAGGACGGGCCGGTCTTCGCGCCGATCACCGGGTACTTCAACGGGAACGCCACGCAGGTCGAGAAGGCCTACAACTCGCTGCTCGCCGGCAAGGACAAGCGGATCGCCAGCCAGCACTGGTTCGACACGTTCATCGGCAAGAAGCCGGAGGGCGGGAACGTCGAGCTGACGATCAACCCGCAGGCGCAGCGGACCGCGTACGCGCAGCTGAAGGCGCAGACGGCGCCCGGCCGCCGCGGCGGCGCCGTGGTCATCGACGCCAAGACCGGCGCCGTCCAGGTGGCGGCGTCGTGGCCGTCCTTCGACCCGAACGAGGTGGCGCCGCAGACCGGCGACAAGGGCGTCAAGCGGCTGGAGCAGCTGGACAAGGGCAGCGGCGTGATCCGGCCGCTGAACGACAACGCGCTGAGCCAGACCTTCCCGCCGGGGTCGACGTTCAAGACGGTGACGGCGACGGCCGCGATGAACCAGCTCGGGATGAACGACCAGACCGTGGTCGACACCTCGCCGCTGACCCTGCCGGAGTCCGGCACGAACCTGCCGAACGACAGCGACAGCGGCTCCTGCGGCGGCCGGGCGCCGCTGAAGGGCGCGTACGCCGAGTCCTGCAACACCTCGTTCGGGCGGCTGGCCCTCCAGCTCGGCATCGAGCGGCTGAACCGGGGCGCCGCCGAGTACGGGTTCGGCAAGTCGGTGAAGCTCGAGCCGATGATGCCCGCCGCGGAGAGCGACGTGCCGGTGAACTACACCGACGCCGA
The DNA here is from genome assembly GCF_040299565.1 of Spirillospora sp. NPDC000708. Classification (NCBI taxonomy): domain Bacteria; kingdom Bacillati; phylum Actinomycetota; class Actinomycetes; order Streptosporangiales; family Thermomonosporaceae; genus Spirillospora; species Spirillospora sp. NPDC000708. The sequence goes on along the minus strand of NZ_JBEPCJ010000003.1, from coordinate 226,976 downwards.
CGGCAAGCAGCAGCACACCGGCCAGGACGCGACGGCGCGGTCCGGTATCGGGCAGGAGAACGTGCGGGCCACCCCGCTGCAGATGGCGATGGTCGCGGCGGCGATCGTGAACCACGGCAAGCTGATGAACCCCTACGTCGTCAACACCGTCCGCGCGAAGGACCAGAGCGAGCTCTACGCCGCCTCGCCGAAGGAGTACAGCCAGCCGCTGTCGAGCGACCAGGCGTCCCAGTTCGAGGACATGATGCGCGCCGTGGTCCAGGCGGGCACCGCGAAGAACCTGCAGGGCTCGAACGTCGCCGGTAAGACCGGTACGGCGGAGCAGGGCCCCGGCATCCCGAACGCGCGCTGGTTCGTCGGGTTCGCCCCGGCGGACAACCCGCGGTACGGGTTCGCGGTGATGACCGAGGGCAGCGGCTTCGGTGCGACCGGCGCGGGCCCGATCGCCGCGGCGATCATGCGCCAGGTGTTGAAGAAGTGAGCGCGGGCCTCGTCCTGAACCACCGGTACCGGCTGCTGGAGCGGCTGGCCACCGGCGGGATGGGCGAGGTCTGGCGGGCCCGGGACGAGTCGCTGGGCCGCCCGGTGGCGGTGAAGCTGCTGCGGCTGGAGCTCGGCGGGGACGTGTCGGCGCGGGCCCGGTTCGAGTCGGAGGCGCAGTTCGCGGCGGGCTTGCAGCACACGGGGATCGCGCAGGCGTTCGACTACGGCGAGCAGAACGGCCGGACGTTCCTGGTGATGGAGCTGGTCCCGGGCGAGCCCCTGGACGAGATCCTCGTCCGCGACGGCGGGCTGCCGGTGGAGGCCGTGCTGGACCTGCTCGTCCAGGCGGGCCGCGCCCTCGCCGTGGCGCACGAGGCGGGGATCGTGCACCGGGACGTCAAGCCGGCGAACCTGATGGTGTCGCCGGACGGCACCCTGAAGATCACCGACTTCGGGATCGCCCGGCGGCTGGCGGCGGCGTCGCAGACCGCGACCGGGATGGTCATGGGGACGGCGCACTACATCTCGCCGGAGCAGGCGTCGGCGAGCGGGATCACCACCGCCGCGGACCTGTACTCGCTGGGCGTGGTGGCCTACGAGTGCCTGGCCGGGGTGCCGCCGTTCGACGGGCAGACGCCGGTGGAGGTGGCGCTCAAGCACGTCCGGGACGCGCCCCCGGCGCTGCCGGCGCGGGTGCCGGAGCCGGTGCGCGCGCTGATCATGGAGATGCTGGCGAAGGACCCGGCGGACCGTCCGGACGGGGCGGCCGCGGTCGCGGACCGGGCCCTGGCGATCCGCCGCTCGCTGAGCACGGGCCGCCGGGCGCGGGACGGCCGGGCCGGCGCGGAGCGCCCGACGGTCGTCGATCCGCTGGCGGCGCCGCTGCGCACGGCGGCCGGCCCCGAGCGGACGGACTCCCACGCATCCGCTTTGTCGGGATTTGACGCAGACGGTGCGGAGGATAACCTCACCACCGGGACAGTGACCGGGCAACGGCGCACGGTACTGGCGTTCACCTCGGTCGCAGCCGTGCTGCTGGTGGTGGGAGCCATCGTCGTCGGCTCGCTGTGGAAGGGCGCGTCGGGTGCGGCCCGCGACCGGCGGGACGCGCCGCGGGCCCCGGTCATGAGCCCGGTCGGCGGTGACAGCGTCGACGATCCGGCCACCGCTCCCGGCAGACCGTCCGCGGACCGGACACCGACCCCCACACCGGCTGTCACCCGGCCGCACCGGACGCATAGGATCCGTCCGTCAGCGCCACGGAGCCGCACCGCGTCTCCTCCGCACAAGCCGACCACGAAACCGTCCCGGGCGACTCCCACCGCCCCTGAGCCAACACCGACACCGACGGCGAGCACCACGACTCCGTCAACTCCGAGCCCGGATCCCTCGCCCACGCAGAGCGGGGAGCTAAGTTCGGACAACAAGGTGTAGACGTACGAGGGAAAGTGCACATATGAGTCAACCTCGGCTGCTCGGCGGCCGCTACGAGCTCGACACGGTGATCGGGCGCGGCGGCATGGCCGAGGTCTACCGTGCTCGTGACCTGCGATTGGATCGCGTGGTCGCGATCAAGACCCTGCGCTCCGACCTGGCGCGCGACCCCACGTTCCAGGCCCGGTTCCGGCGCGAGGCGCAGTCCGCCGCGTCGCTGAACCACCCCTCCGTCATCGCGGTGTACGACACCGGCGAGGACATGATCGGTGACACCCCGATCCCCTACATCGTGATGGAGTACGTCGACGGCAGCACGCTGCGCGACCTGCTGCGGGAGAACCGCGCGCTGCTGCCGGAGAAGGCGCTGGAGATCACCGACGGCATCCTGCGCGCGCTGGACTACAGCCACCGCGGCGGGATCGTCCACCGCGACATCAAGCCGGCCAACGTGATGCTCACCCGGCAGCACGAGGTCAAGGTCATGGACTTCGGCATCGCCCGGGCGATGGCCGACTCGGCGTCCACGATGACGCAGACCGCGCAGGTGATCGGCACCGCGCAGTACCTGTCGCCGGAGCAGGCGCAGGCCAAGCGCGTCGACGCCCGCAGCGACATCTACTCGACCGGCTGCGTGCTGTACGAGCTGCTCACCGGCCGCCCCCCGTTCACGGGCGACTCCCCGGTGGCGATCGCCTACCAGCATGTCCGGGAGGAGCCGGTCCCGCCGTCGCAGGTCGATCCGAACATCCCGCAGTGGGCGGACGCGATCGTCCTGAAGGCGATGGCGAAGGACCCCGACCACCGCTACCAGAACGCGACGGAGTTCCGTCAGGAGATCCAGCGCGTCCTGCAGGGCCAGCCGGTGGCGTCGACGGCGGCGTCCACCATGCTCATGAGCGGGCAGCCGCAGGGCACGCAGGTCATGGGCGGCTACCCCGGCGGCGGTGCGCACACGCAGGTGCAGCGGCCGGTGGACGACGGCTACAACCTGCCGCCCGTCCACTACGACGAGGATCCCGAGCACCGCGGCGGCGGCAAGAAGGCGGCGCTGTGGATCGCGCTCGCCGTGGTCTTCATCGGCGGCGCCGCGCTGATCGGCTGGATGATGAGCGGCGGCGGCGGTGACGGCGGGAACGACAAGGTCGCCATCCCGACGTCGATCGTGAACCAGGACGCGAAGACCGCGTCGGCGCAGCTCACCAAGCTCGGCTTCAAGGTCGGCACGCCGCAGACCGACTACAGCGACGACGTCGACAGGGGCTCCGTCATCACCTCGACGCCGAAGCCGGGCTCCAGCCTGGACAAGGGCGCGTCGGTCGTCCTCCTGGTCTCCAAGGGACCGAAGCCGGTGCCGAAGGTCGAGGTGCCGGACGTGACCGGCAAGCCGTACTCCGTGGCGAAGAACATGCTGGAGGAGAAGGGCTTCAAGGTCGAGAAATCGGTGCAGACGAGCGACAGCGTCCCGCGGCTCAGCGTGATCAGCACCGACCCGACGGCCGGCTCGCAGGTGAAGCCGCACTCGACGGTGACCGTCGTCATCTCGAACGGCCCGAGCAACCTGAAGGTCCCGGCGCTGTTCAACAGCAGCAAGCGGGCCGCCTGCGCCAAGCTGGAGAGCCTCGGCCTGAAGTGCAAGGTGCAGGAGGGCGCGCCGCCGCCGGACAAGCAGGTCGCGACCGGCTTCGTCTACGACCAGTCGCCCGGCCAGGACGCGACGGTGGCGCCCGGCGACACGGTGACGATCTTCGTGGCGCAGCAGCCGACGCAGCCCCCGAACCCGACGGGTTCCCCGACCACCGGGGTCCCGCAGTTCCCGGGCTTCGGCAACTGACCGCCCCCACCCGCACACGTTGAAGGGCCCGCCCCCACCGGGGCGGGCCCTTCAACGTCCCCGGTGATGCAACGGGATCAGCAGGGGAGCTCGGACCATCGCAGGGCAGTAGATGATCGTCCGTAAGCCGAGCCGACGACGACCGGAACGTTGCGATCGCGTGCGAAGCCAGATTCGAGCGAAGCGAGAATCTGATCGCGCAGCGAGCCCCCCGGGCGAGTCGGAGCGATGCAGCGATCGCCGCAGGGCCCGCCGAAGGAAGGCCGTCTAGCGGCCTGACGCCAAGGGCCCTGCAGACAAAAAGGAGGGCTTCCGCCACTCGGGGGCAATGGCGGAAGCCCTCGATAGGTCTTCGTGTGGGGCGTCTCAGACGTTACGGGTTTCAACCGAATTTTTCTCATGAATCCGGCACGCGCCCGTCTTCGCAGGTCAGCGGCCTGACGTCACGGGCCCTGGAGTGAACTCAGCCGGGTTTCGCGGGGGTGGTGCTGGTGGGGGTGGGGGTGCCGTCCACGACGCCGTGGTCGAGTTGGACCTTGGGTTCGAGCCAGGGGAAGACGCCCCACCAGAGGACGGCGGCGACGACGGCGACCAGGGCCAGGGCGATGCCGGTCTTGGCGGGCCAGGTGCCGGGGAGGTGGCGCCAGATCCAGGCGTACACGGTGTCTCCTACCTTCCGGCGGCGGTGGACGGGGCGCCGGGCTTGACGCGGGTCACGGCGGACGTCAGCTCACCGAAGATGATCATCCGCTTGGCGGCGGAGTACTTCGGGTGGCAGGTGGTGAGGGTGATCATCCGGTCGGTGGGCCGGCGGCCGGGGTGGAACGGGACCGGGGCGGTGACGTCGACCTCGGTGGGCTTGACGATCCTGCGGTCGGTGACCTTGTAGACGTACTGGCCGTCGCGGGTGTCGATGAGGATCTCGTCGCCGCGGTCGAGCTCGCCGAGCTTGTTGAAGGGCGCAGAGTAGGTCGTCCGGTGGCCGGAGACGACGAAGTTGCCGACCTGGCCGGGCAGCGCGGTGCCGGGGTAGTGGCCGGGGCCCTTGCGCAGGTCGGAGACGCCGACGCCCTCGATGATCACGTAGTGGTACTTCTTGCCGAACTTCGGGATGCGGATCATGGCGAGGCCGTTGCCGAGCCGGACCTTCTCGGTGGTGACCTTGGGCGCCTGCCAGGACTTCAGCAGCTGCTTGCCGAGCCGGTCCTGCTGGGCGCTGGTGTACTGGCCGGTGCCCCACAGCTCGTAAGTGACGAACAGCATCACGATGACGCCGGCGGTGATGCACAGCTCGCCGAGGCCACGGATCACCAACCGCACCGCGCGTCCCCCTCCCGAGGCTCAGTGGGCGCCTCGCGGCGCCTCCGTCGGCACCGTAGCGTGCTTCATGGTCACGTTGCCGGTGTAGGCGGGAAGGACGGCGCGCGCGAGCGTGCGCACGGAGTAGCCGAGCCCGTAGGCGCGGACGTACTTGCGGTAGATCGCGATGTCGCGGGACGCGGCGAGGGCGGCGTGCAGGCGGGCGGGGTCGCCGGCGGCGGTGATCCGGAAGGGCGGCGAGTAGACGACGCCCTGGAGGATGAGGGTGTTGCCGACGCACCGGACGGCGCTGGTGGCGATCACCCGCTGGTCCATGATCTGCATGGCGCGGGCGCCGCCGGCCCAGAGCGCGTTGACGACGGCCTGGACGTCGCTCTGGTGGACGACGAGGTCGTCGGGGCGGACGCCGGACGGGAGGCCGCCGGACGGCTGCGGCGCGTCGTCCAGGGACACCCGGACGGCGGGGCCGGTGTAGGCGGTGAAGCCGGCGGCGGGGGCGAGCCGGTCGGCGTCGCCCTGGGCCTGCTTCACGCGGGCGTCGGTGCGGCCGGCGGCGCGGGAGAGGGCGTCGACGTCGCGGCGCAGCCGCCGGTAGTCGGCGCGTTCACGGCGGTTGTCGCGCTGCTCGTCGCCGATGAGGTCGGTGACGCGGGTGCGGCCCTCGTCGCGCAGGCTGGTGCCGCGGGCCGTGCTCGCGCTCGCCGCGAACAGGGTCCCCGCGAGGAGCGTCAGAGCTGGGATGATGCTTCCCCACGCCGAACGCCGTACCCTCATCATCCAGAACTGCTCATCAGACAGTGCTCACCAGCGACTACGCTAACCGACAAACCACCCATGCGCGGTCCGGCGCTCCGGCCGCCGGGCGCTCGAGGAGATCGATCCCACCGTGGCCAAGTCCAAAGTGCGCAAGAAGGCCGTTTACACGCCCCCGCAGAAGTCGAAGGCGCCGGAGGTCAGCCCGCGCTGGCTGGTCCCGACGATGGTCGCGCTGTGGCTGATCGGCCTGGCCTGGATCGCGGTCTTCTACGTGACGGCCAGCACCGGCACGAACGTGCCGTTCATGTCCGACCTGCACAACTGGAACCTGGGGATCGGCTTCGTGGCGATCATCCTGGGCGTGGTGCTGTCGACGCGCTGGCGCTGATCCGGACTGGATACCCGCTTTCGCGGCGCACGAATCCACGAAAGTTATCCACAGGCTGGGGATCCCTGGCCGGGTCTTTCCCCAGGTTTTCCACAGGCCGGGTACCGAACGGTCTTCGGAGCCCCGGGGCCGTCCACGGAAGAGCCGCCCGCACCCCCGAGGGGCACGGGCGGCTTCCGCGCGCCCGGTGGCCGTCCTGCGGCCGTCAGGTCAGCGCCAGCGTCTTGACCGTCACCAGGACCGCCAGCGCCACGAACGTGACCGCAGGCATCCCGATGTGGAGCAGCCGCCGCTGCGCCGCCGGCGCGTACGCGTACGCCAGCGCGATCAGCGCGCCGACGACGAGCCCGCCGACGTGCCCCTCCCAGGAGATCCCCTTCACCGAGAAGGTGATCGCCAGGTTGATCACCAGCAGGAACAGGATCGGGCCGGCGGGCGCGCCCAGCCGGCGGCCGATCACGAAGTACGCCCCGAACAGGCCGAAGATGGCCCCGGACGCCCCCACCGCCGCGCCGCTCGGGTCGACCAGGTACAGCAGCACCGAGCCGCCCAGCCCCGACAGCAGGTACAGCGCCAGGTAGCGCCACCGGCCGAGGACCTGCTCCAGCGCCGGCCCCACCGCGTACAGCGCCCACATGTTGAACAGGATGTGGGTGAAGCCGAACGACCCCCCGCGCTCGTGCAGGAACATCGTCGTGACCAGCCGGTACCACTGCCCCCCGGCGACCCCGATGACCTCCCCGTCCGGCTGCACCCACCGGCCCAGCATCATGAAGTCCGTGACGACGCGCATCGACGCCAGCTCGGCGAGGTACACCGCGATGCACAGGCCGATCAGCGTGTACGTGACGACGGGGACCGTCGACACCGGGCCGCGCGCGCCCAGCACCGTTCGCGGGGCGGTGCTGCGCCCGCCGCGGTTCCCGCCGGCGACGCACTCGACGCACTGGTGCCCCACCGCCGCGTCCCGCATGCAGTCGGGGCAGATGTAGCGGTCGCACCGCGTGCAGCGGACATGGCTCTCCCGCCCCGGATGCCGGTAGCAGGTCGGCACCGAGGTCTCGGGCGCGGGACTTTGTTCTGTGCTCATCCGGTCTCCGTCGGGCCGTGGCGGGATGTCACCCGGCGCTGGGTCTCACCCAGGGAAACGACTAACGCCGCTCGATCGTCACCGATTCGATGACGACGTCCTCCTGGGGGCGGTCCATCCTGCCGGTCGGGACGGTGCTGATCCGGTCGACCACGTCGGTGCCCTCGACGACCTTGCCGAAGATGGTGTGGCGGCCGGTCAGGTGCTGCACCTGCCCGATGTTGTCGGTGGTGATGAAGAACTGCGAGCCGTTGGTGCCGGGCCCGGCGTTCGCCATCGCCAGCAGGTACGGCTTGTTGAACTTCAGGTCCGGGTGGAACTCGTCCTTGAACTTGTAGCCCGGGCCGCCGGTGCCGGTGCCCAGCGGGTCACCGCCCTGGATCATGAAGCCCGGGATGACGCGGTGGAAGATCGTGCCGTTGTACAGCGGCGCCTCGGACTTGGCCCCGGTGCTCGGGTCCGTCCAGACGCGCTTGCCCTCCGCCAGCTCGGTGAAGTTCGCCACCGTCTCCGGCGCCTGCTCCGGGTACAGCTGGATCACGATCTTGCCGAGCGACGTGGTGAGCGTCGCGAAGGTCTCGTTGGCCACGCTGGCCGCCTCCTCGTGAAGTGGATTTTCCGTGCGTTCCTCGGGTCCCGGCCAGGACCGGATCCGTCACCGTCCGTGATCGGCCGATCGCGCGCGACGGGTTTACCTTCCGGCTCTCGGGAAGGCTGCCTGACAGGACCTCGCAAACAGGGAGGTTAGCGTGTCCCTAATGATTAGTATCCGCCAGAAGCCGCAGGACGAGATGCTCAGGCGGCTGAGCCGCGTCCAGGAAGCGGCCCGCCAGGGCGCCGGACGCGCCCAGGAGGGCGCCTCCGCCATGGCGGAGCGGATGATGCCGGCCGCCCAGGACCAGCTGATGGTCGTGCGCGGCTGGAGCGCGCCGCGGCTGCGGATGGCGGCCCAGTACGTGGAGACCGGGCTCGCCCCGCGGGTGAGCGCGTTCCTCGGCGACGTCGCCCAGCGGGTGGAGCCGCCGAAGGCCAAGCCGCGGCGCGGCGCCATGATGGCGATGATGGGCGTGGTGGCGGCCGCCGGGATGGCCGGCATCGTGCTGACCAAGCGCGACGCCATGCGCGACATGGCCGGGGGTTCCGGGGAGAACGGGGAGGCCGTGTCGGCCGACTCGATGACGGTCTCCGGGTCCGACGTCGACGGCCAGGTCCACTCGCACTGACCGTCCGCCCGTCCGCGCGAGCGCGGGGCCCGTGCCGGACCGCCGGCCGGGCCCCGCCTCATGCGGTCCGCACGTCATGCGGTCCTCGCGTTCCACCGTTTCCTACCAACCGGTACGGTGAACGCCATGTCGCCGAATCCGCGCTCCATGGCGCAGCGTCTGGCCGGCCGGGCCAGGGACCGGGCCCGCCGCGGGCTGCACACGGCGGTGCACGCCGGCTGGCAGTGGATCCAGCGGCAGGGCGAGATCACCCCGCACACGCCGGGCCGGCGCCGCTTCGCCTACCTCGGCGAGGGCGCCTGCATCGGCTTCCCGGTCGGCGCGATCTACGGCGAGCCGTGGATCTCGATCGGCGACCACACGCTCGTCGGCACGCACGTGACGATCTCGGCGGGCTTCGTCCCCGGGCTCGACCTCGGCCCGGACGTCATCGTGAAGATCGGGTCGAGCTGCTCGCTCGGCCGCGGCACGCACATCGTCGGGCACCAGTCCATCGAGATCGGCAACGACGTCTTCACGGGCCCGAACGTCTACATCACCGACCAGAACCACACCTACGGCGACGTCGCGATGCCCATTGGCCGGCAGTGGCCGGAGAACAACCCGGTGGTGATCGGCGACGGCTGCTGGATCGGCACCGGCGCGATCATCCTGCCCGGGACGCGGCTCGGCCGGAACGTCGCCGTGGCGGGCGGCGCGGTCGTCCGCGGCGAGTTCCCCGACCATGCGGTCATCGGCGGCGTGCCCGCCAAGGTGCTGCGCAGCTACGACGCGGAGAACGGCTGGCAGCCGCCGCTGCGCAACAGCCCGCTGATGTCGCTGGACGAGCTCGCCGCCCTCTCCGTCGACGGCCTGGAGGGCCTCCAGCTCCTCCAGGACAAGCTCCGCGAGGAAGCCGGCTGACCGGAGCCGACGGCTCCGGCGCGCATGCGTGGTCCGTCCTGGCGCGGCGAATAGGGCCCGGGAAATGAGTCCCTTTCAGCGCCGGATGCCCGACCGAAATTCATTACCCTGTCCGCTATGTCTCTTAAGGTGCTATTCGCGCCGCTGCTCGTGGCCGCCGCCTCGCTGACCGCCTGCGGGCAGGGAACCCCTGACACGCCGGACGCGGCGAAGAGCCCGGCCTCCGCCTCACCGACCGCGAGCGCCGGTGCGGGCGCGTCCCGCCGTCCCGGCGCGATCCGCTCGCTCCGCCCGGTCGCGAAGATCACTTCCGCGTGCGCGCTGCTGACCGCCGCCGAACTGAAGACGCTGCTCGGCGGCTCCTCCAGCCGGACGGCGATCACGGCCACCCCGAAGATCTCCGACGGTGACCACGAGTGCATCTACGGCACCAAGACGGCCAAGCCCTTCGCGCTGGTCGTCACCACCAGCAGCACCCGCGCGTTCACCCCGCAGAAGTCCATCAACGCCATAGCCAACGCCGCCCACGTCAAGACGCGGAGGGTGCCCGGCATCGGGTCCGCCGCGGTGTTCTACATCACCGACGGCGGCGTCGGCCTGATCGCGGCCGGCAAGAAGTCCTACGGGCAGACCCGAACCGTGATCTTCAGCGCCCCCAAGGTCGTGCCCGGCCGCAAGTTCGCCGAAGTCGCCCGCCTGGTCATCAGCCGGATCTGAGCCGTCATGCAGGCCGAAGCCCCGTCCGGTCCTCCGGACGGGGCTTCCGCGCGTTTCGGATCAGTTGTAGCGGGCGGCGCGGCGGTCTCCGCCGTCGCGGCGCTTGCCGCCACCGCCCCCGTAAGAGCGGCGGCCGCCGTGCGAGCCGCCCGCGGACCGGGGACCGCCGCCGCGGCGCTCACCGCCCGCGTACGAGCCGCGGTGCTCGCCGAACCCGCCGCCCTCGCGGCGCGGCTCGTACGAGCCCTCGCCACTGCGGCCCTCGGAGCGCTGCCCGCCGTCCTGCCGGTCGAACGAGCGCCCGCCGCGGCCGCCGCCGAAGCCGCGCCCGCCGCGGCGCCCGCCCGGACGGCCGCCCCGGCCGCCCTCGCGGCGCGGCCGCTCCGGGATGAGCGGCTCCTCGATCGGGATGCCGGACGGGACGCGCGCCCCGGTCAGCTTCACCAGCTCGGAGTCGCCGCTGGTCACCCGGACGCGCGGCGCGTTGATGCCGGCGCGGCGGGTCATCGCGGACGTGGACCGGACCTGGTGCGGCAGGACGAGCGTGACGACGGTGCCGCGCTCGCCGGCGCGGGCGGTGCGGCCCGCGCGGTGCATGTAGTCCTTGTGGTCGGCCGGCGGGTCGACGTGCATGACGAGCGACACGTCGTCGACGTGGATGCCGCGGGCGGCGACGTCCGTGGCGACCAGCACGCTGATCGAGCCCTCGCGGAACTCGGCGAGCGTGCGGGTGCGCAGGCCCTGGCTCTTGCCGCCGTGCAGGCCCGCCGCGCGGACGCCGACCTGCGTGAGCTGCTTGGCGAGCCGGTCGACGCCGTGCTTGGTGCGGGCGAACAGGATCGTCCGGCCCTCGCGGTTGGCGATCTCGGCGGTGATCGCGCCCTTCTCCTTGGGCGCCACCAGCAGCAGGTGGTGCTCCATCGTGTCGACGGACTCGTCCACCGGGCCGATCGCGTGCGTCACCGGGTCGTTCAGGTACCGCTTGACGAGGACGTCCACGTCCTTGTCGAGGGTCGCGGAGAACAGCAGCCGCTGCCCGCCGGGCTTGGCGGCGTCGAGGATGTCGGTGACGTCGGGCAGGAAGCCCATGTCGGCCATGTGGTCGGCCTCGTCCAGCACCGCGATCTCGATGTCGGACAGGTCGCAGGCGCCCTGCCGCATCAGGTCCTTGAGCCGGCCGGGGGTGGCGACGAGGACCTCGACGCCGCGGCGCAGCGCGTCGATCTGCTTGAACATCGACGTCTGGCCGATGACGGTCTTGAACTTCAGCCCGAGGCCGCGGCCGAGCGGCTCCAGGTTGGTCTGCACCTGCTGGGCCAGCTCGCGGGTCGGGACGAGGATGAGCGCGAGCGGGCGCTTCGGCGCGGCGCGGCGGCCCGCCAGGCGGGCGAGCAGCGGCAGGCCGAAGGCGAGGGTCTTGCCGGAGCCCGTCTTACCGCGGCCGAGGACGTCGCGTCCCGCCATGACGTCGGGGATCGCGGCGGCCTGGATCGGGAACGGGGCCTCGATGCCCTGGCGGGCCAGGGCGGACACCAGCGCGGCCGGGAGGCCGAGCTCGGCGAAGGTGGGAACACGCTCGTCGTCCGCGGTCACGCCCTCGGGCGCGGCCGGCAGGTCGGCGGACGGGTTCTGTGCAGCAGCAGCTGTGGTCACGCATTACCTTCCGAGAGGGGGGCACGTCTCGGGAGGCACCACGCTGTGATCGCCGGAAACGCGATCGGTGGGCTACAAGGACGAGCCTGGCGCCATCTGGGCGCCGAAGAATGATTCCTAGAGTCTAACGTCGGCCGGGTGCCTCCTTATGCCCCGTCCCGGGCGGAACATTCGCCCCGGCCGCCTCAGCATGCGCAGGAGATGCCCGTGACGGGCGCCGTGAGGGGGTCCGGGGACCGGCGGGTGACGGCGCCGGAGGCGGTCGCGACGGGGTATCCCTCGCGCGCCCAGTACTCGAACCCGCCGATCATCTCCTTGACCGGACGGCCGAGCTTCGCGAACTCCAGGGCGGCCTTCTGCGCGCCGTTGCAGCCCGGTCCCCAGCAGTAGACGACCACGGTCGCGCCCTCAGGGACCAACGCGGCGGCGCGCGCCGCGATTTCCGCGGTCGGCAGGTGAACGGCGCCGTCCACGTGCCCTTGGGCCCAGCTCTCGGCGCTGCGGGTGTCGACGACGACGATCCCGGGCGTCCCGGCGGCGAGGTCGGCGGCCACGTCGGAGGCGTCGGTCTCGAAGGCGAGGCGGGCGGCGAAGTGCCGGCGCGCCTCGTCGGGGCGGGCGGCGGGCACGGCGTTGACGGCGCTCATCGGCGGCTCCTTCTGCTCCTTCCGGGCGTTCTGCTCGGATGCCTCGATCCTCGGGCCGAGGACCTGGTGTCCGGGAGTGGCATGAATGCCGGGTATCGCTAATATCGCGCCATGCGCCTCGCCGCCCCCGCCGCCATGCACCCCGCCGCTCCCGCCGCCATGCACCCCGCTGCTCCGGCCGCCATGCGCCTCGCCGCTCCCGCCCGCCGGCACACCGTCTCGGTGCTGGCGTTCGACGGCATGGCGCCGTTCGAGCTCGGCTCCGTCGTCGAGGTGTTCGGCCTGCCCCGTCCCGAACTCGACGTCCCCTGGTACGACCTGCGGGTCTGCTCGCTGGAGCGCGGCCCGATGCGCGCCGTCGGCGGGTTCACGATGACCGCCGAGCACGACCTGGACGCGTTCGCGTCCGCCGACACGGTGATGGTCGTCGCCGTCCCGGACGTCCGCGGCGAACCCGCGCCCGAGGTCGTCGCGGCGCTGCGGAAGGCGCACGCGCGCGGCGCACGCGTCGTGTCCATCTGCTCCGGCGCGTTCGCACTGGCCGCCGCCGGCCTCCTGGACGGACGCCAGGCCACGACGCACTGGCGGTACGCGGACCTGCTGCAGCGTCGCTACCCGGACGTCCGCGTGACCCCCGATGTGCTGTACGTGGACGGCGACGACGTCCTCACCGGCGCGGGCAGCGCCGCCGGGCTCGACATGTGCCTGCACCTGGTCCGCAAGGACCACGGCGCCCGGGTCGCCAACGCGGTCGCGCGCCGCCTGGTGGTCCCGCCGCACCGGGAGGGCGGGCAGGCGCAGTTCGTCGAGGCCGCCGTCACCCCGCCCGCCGAGGACGACCCGGTCGCGCGGAGCATGCGGTGGGCGCTCGACCACCTCGCCGAGCCGATCACCGTCGCGCGGATGGCGCGGGAGGCGCACCTCGCGCCCCGCACCTTCATCCGGCACTTCAACCGGCAGACCGGGACCAGCCCGCTGCGCTGGGTCGTCACGCAGCGGATCATGGCCGCGCTGCCGCTGCTGGAGGACGGCACGGTGCCGATCGAGGAGATCGGCGCGGCGGTCGGCTTCGAGAGCCCGGTGACCTTCCGGCACCATTTCGGGCGCGCCATGCGGACCTCGCCGTCCGCCTACCGCCGCACCTTCCGCGCCACCGCCGCCTCCTGAGCCGGGCACGGCGCGGAGAGGCGCGCGCACAGGGCGTATGAGGATCGCCACCTTCCGGTTCGCCGCCGACGACGCCGGGTAGCGACTCGTCGCGGAAGGAGACGATGTGCGACCGACGACGAGCACGGCGGGTCCGCCGAAGCCCTGGCTGCGGGTGTTCTGGGCGGGTCTCGCGCTGTGGGCCGCGTCCGTCCTCGTCACCGTGGTCACCGCGAACGCGAACCTGCTGCCGACGATCGTCCTGCTGGGCAGCTTCCTCGTCCCGGTGACGTTCGTGGTGTGGGCCTACGAGCACGGGACGTCCGGAGAGGTCACCGTCCCGCTGCTGTTCCGCGCGTTCGTCGTCGGCGGCGTCCTCGGCGTGCTCGGCGCGTCGCTGCTGGAGCGCTACCTGCTGCATCCGTCGCTGTGGCGGTACTTCGGCGTGGGATTCATCGAGGAGGCCGTCAAGGTGGCGGCGCTGCTCTACGTCGCACGGCACCTCCGCGCGCGCACACTGCGGGACGGCCTCGTCCTCGGCGCGACTGTAGGGTTCGGGTTCGCCGCGTTCGAGTCGGCGGGGTACGCGTTCAACGCGCTGTTCACCGTGCAGGGCATCAGCGTCCGCTCGATGGTCGAGACGGAGATCCTGCGCGGGCTGCTGTCGCCGCTGGGCCACGGCCTGTGGACGGCGATCATCGGGGGCGTGCTGTTCGCGGCGTCCCGCACGCGCTGGCATGTCACGGGGCCGGTCGTGCTGGCCTACGCGGGCGTGTCCGTCCTGCACGGGCTGTGGGACTCGATGCACGGCCTCGCGATCGCCGTGACGCTCTACCTGACCGGGACGCCGTGGCAGTTCCACCTGCTGGACCGCGGCTACCTGCCGCGCGCCACCGGCGCGCAGGACCACCTCATCACGATCCTGAACTGGACCGGGCTCGCCGTCGTCTCGGCCGTCGCGCTGCTGTGGCTGAACGCGCTGGCGGACCGGTCGCGCGAGCGGCCGCGGCCGCCCACGGCCCGTCCCGAGGACTACCTGGAGTCGGGCCACCCGAAGCCGCGCCGCTAGCGGCGGACGACCGGCGCCTGCCGGTCGATCTCGCGGCCGAGCGCGACGACCATCCCGTCGAACGCGTCGGCGCCGTACCGGGCGCGGACGGCCGGGTAGACGTTCTTGCGGGCCGCCTCCCTGAGCATCCAGCTCAGCTCCGTGTACGGCACCGGCCGTCCCGCGGCCAGCGCGTCGTGCGCCTGCCGGCTGACCCGGAGCAGCTCCGGGTGCGCGGCGGACTCGGTAAGGATCATGCGGGTGGCATCCCTCGGCTCCATGCGCGCGAGTCTAGGCGCGTGCGCGGGCGGGCGCCGTGTGAGCGACGTTACGACGACTCGTAGTACTACAGGCCGTAGTATTTCTTACAGGACGTAGTACTACAGCTCGTAGTAGATGAGCCGGAGAGGCGCCCGCCCATGGACTCGGTCGACATCGCACGGTGGCAGTTCGGGATCACCACCGTCTACCACTTCCTGTTCGTCCCGCTCACCATCGGACTGTCCGCCCTGGTCGCGGGCCTGGAGACGGCGTGGCTGCGGACCGGCAGGACGCAGTACCTGCGCGCCACGAAGTTCTGGGGGAAGCTCTTCCTGATCAACTTCGCGATGGGGATCGTCACCGGCATCGTGCAGGAGTTCCAGTTCGGGATGAACTGGAGTGACTACTCCCGCTTCGTCGGCGACATCTTCGGCGCCCCGCTCGCCATCGAGGGCCTCCTCGCGTTCTTCGTCGAGTCGACCTTCCTCGGCCTGTGGATCTTCGGCTGGGACCGGCTCGACCGCCGGCTGCACAACGCCTGCATCTGGCTCGTCCACATCGGCACCCTGCTGTCGGCGTACTTCATCCTGGCCGCCAACTCGTGGATGCAGCACCCCGTCGGCTACCGGATCGACCACGCGACCGGACGCGCCCGCCTCACCGACTTCTGGGCCGTCCTCACCAACTCCACCCAGCTCGTCTCGTTCCCGCACACGATCACCGCGGCGTTCGTCACCGGCGGCCTGTTCATGGCGGGCGTCAGCGCCTGGCACCTCGCCCGCCGCAAGAACATCGAGGTCTTCCGCCCGTCGCTGAAGGTCGCGCTCGCCGTCACCGCCGTCGCCTCCATCGGCGTCGCGATCACCGGGGACCTCCAGGGCAAGGTCATGACCGAGCAGCAGCCGATGAAGATGGCCGCCGCCGAGGCCCTCTACGAGACCGAGCGGCCCGCCTCGTTCTCCGTCCTCACCATCGGCACGCCCGACGGCCACCGGGAGGTCTTCGGGATCAAGGTGCCGCGCGTCCTGTCGTTCCTCGCCACCGGCAGCTTCGACGGCGAGGTCAAGGGCATCAACGACGTCCAGGCCGCCGAGGAGGCCCGCTTCGGGCCCGGCAACTACCGGCCCGCCGTCCCCGTCGCCTACTGGAACTTCCGCGTCATGGCCGGCGTCGGGATCCTCACCGCGCTCGTCTCGCTCGCCGGGCTGTGGCTGCTGCGGCGCGGGCGGCTGCCGTCCAACCGCTGGGTGTACCGCGCCGGCGTGCTGTCGCTGACGCTCCCGTTCATCGGCAACTCCGCCGGATGGATCTTCACCGAGACCGGACGGCAGCCCTGGTCGGTGTTCGGCGTGCTCAAGACCTCCGCGAGCGTCTCGCCCGGGGTGTCGCCGACGTCGATGCTCATCTCCGTCGTCTCGCTGACCGCGCTGTACGGCGTCCTCCTGGTCATCGAGGTCGGGCTGATGCTCAAGTACGCCAAGGCCGGGCCGCCCACGGAGGACGAGGTGCTGCCCCCGCCGTCCGGCGACGACTCCGACGACGCCGACGCCGAGCGCTCGCTCGCGTTCGCCTACTGAGCCCGCCTACCGAGCCCGCCTACCAAGGGATCCGGCCATGGAACTCACCACCGTCTGGTTCGTCATCATCGCCTTCCTGTGGACGAGCTACTTCTTCCTCGAAGGCTTCGACTTCGGCGTCGGGATGCTGCTGCCCGTCCTCGGCCGCGACGACGTCGAGCGCCGCGTCGTCATCAACACCATCGGGCCCGTCTGGGACGGCAACGAGGTGTGGTTCATCGTCGCCGGCGCCGCCACCTTCGCCGCGTTCCCCGAGTGGTACGCCACCCTGTTCAGCGGCTTCTACCTGCCGCTGCTCGCGATCCTGCTCTCGCTGATCGTCCGCGGTGTCGCGTTCGAGTACCGCGGCAAGCGGGACGACGCGCGCTGGCGGGCCCGCTGGGACCGGGCGATCTTCTGGGGCAGCCTGCTGCCCGCGTTCCTGTGGGGCGTCGCGTTCTCGAACATCGTCCGGGGTGTGCCGCTGGACGCCTCGCACGAGTTCAGCGGGACGCTGCTCGACCTGCTGAACCCGTTCGCGCTGCTCGGCGGCCTCACCACGACGGTCCTGTTCGTCCTGCACGGGGCGGTGTTCCTCGCGCTGAAGACGTCCGGCGAGATCCGGTTCCGGGCGCGCCGCGTCGCGGAGATCGCGGTCGTCGCCGCGATCGCCGTCGGCGGGAGCTTCCTGCTGATCACCCAGCTCCAGCACGGCAAGCCGGTGACCTGGCTGACCGCCGGGGGCGCCGCCGCCGGGCTGCTGCTCGCCGCCGCCGCGAACCGGCGCGGGCGCGAGGGCTGGGCGTTCATCGGCACCGGCGCCGCCATCGTGCTCGCCGTCGCCACCCTGTTCACCGCGCTGTTCCCGGACGTGATGCCGTCCACCCTCGCGTCGGGCACCCTGACGACGGACAACGCCGCGTCCAGCGACTACACCCTGAAGATCATGACGTGGGTCGCCGCCGCGTTCACCCCGATCGTGATGATCTACCAGGGGTGGACGTACTGGGTGTTCCGCAAGCGGATCGGCACCGCGCACATCCCGGCCGCGCCGAAGAAGAAGCCGGAGCCGGTGCGGTGAAGCCCCTCGACCCGCGGCTGCTGCGCTACGCCCGGACCACCCGGATCTTCCTGCTGTCGTCCGTGGCGCTCGGCACCGCCACCGCCGCGCTGATCATCGCGCAGGCGACCCTGCTCGCGGACATGCTCACCCGGGCGTTCCTCGGCGGCGCGACCCTCACCGGGCTGCGCACCCCGATGCTGCTCCTGCTCGCCGTCGTCGCCGCGCGCGCCCTGGTGGCGTGGCTGCAG
This sequence comes from Spirillospora sp. NPDC000708, assembly GCF_040299565.1. Classification (NCBI taxonomy): domain Bacteria; kingdom Bacillati; phylum Actinomycetota; class Actinomycetes; order Streptosporangiales; family Thermomonosporaceae; genus Spirillospora; species Spirillospora sp. NPDC000708. The sequence goes on along the minus strand of NZ_JBEPCJ010000003.1, from coordinate 209,206 downwards.
GAGACCGCCGCGCACCGCTCGTCCGCCGCCGTGAAGTCGCAGCTGCGCGGCCGGCTTCTCGCCCACGCGATGGCGCTCGGACCGCGCTGGCTGTCCGGCGAGCGCAGCGGCGAGCTCGCCGCCCTCGCCACCCGCGGCATCGACGCCCTCGACGACTACTTCTCCCGCTACCTGCCGCAGCTCGTCCTCGCGGTGATCGTCCCGGCGGCCGTCGGGCTGCGGATCCTGCTCGGCGACTGGCCGTCCGCCGTCACGATCGCCGCGACGCTGCCGCTCATCCCGGTCTTCGCGATCCTCGTCGGGCTCACCACGCAGCGGAAGATGGACCGGCAGTGGCGGACGCTGTCCGTGCTCGCCGCCCACTTCCTCGACGTCGTCGCCGGCCTGCCCACGCTGAAGATCTTCGGCCGGGCGCGCGCGCAGGCCGACCGGATCCGCGAGGTCACCGACCGGCACCGGCGCGCCACCATGGCGACGCTGCGGGTCGCGTTCCTGTCCGCCCTCGTGCTCGAGCTGCTGTCGACGCTGTCGGTCGCGCTCGTCGCCGTGTCGATCGGGCTGCGGCTCGTGAACGGCGGCCTCGGGCTGGAGACGGCGCTGCTCGTCCTGGTCCTCGCGCCCGAGGCGTACCTGCCGCTGCGGCAGGTCGGCGCGCAGTACCACGCGAGCGTCGAGGGCCTCACCGCCGCGTCCCGGATCTTCGAGGTCCTGGAGACCCCGCCGCCCGCCGCCGGCACCCGCTCGGACGTCCCGGACCTGTCCCGCGCGACGCTCCGGCTGGACGGGGTCACGGTCGCCTACCCCGGACGCGACGTCCCCGCGCTCGACGGTTTCTCGCTGACCGTCCACCCCGGCGAGACCGTCGCGCTCGTCGGGCCGTCCGGCGCGGGGAAGTCGACCGTGCTGTCGGTGCTGCTCGGGTTCGTCCGGCCGGACGCGGGGCGCGTCCTCGCCGACTGGGACGACGTCGCCGGCTTCGCCCCGGACGCCTGGCGCGACCGGATCGCCTGGGTCCCGCAGCGCCCCTACCTGTTCGCCGGGACGGTCGCCGACAACATCCGGCTCGGCCGCCCCGACGCCCCCGACGCCGACGTGCGCGCCGCCGCCGAGGCCGCGAACGCGCTGGAGTTCGTCGAGGCCCTGCCCGGCGGCTTCGAGACGGCGCTCGGCGACCGGGGCGCCGGCCTGTCCGCGGGCCAGCGCCAGCGCATCGCCCTCGCCCGCGCGTTCCTGCGCGACGCGCCGCTCCTCCTGCTGGACGAGCCCACCTCCAACCTCGACGCCGAAAGCGAGGCCGCGGTGATCGACGCCGTCGAGCGCCTCAGGACCGGCCGGACCGTGCTGCTCGTCGCGCACCGCCCGGCCCTCGCCACCCTCGCCGACCGGGTGGTCACCGTCGAGCCCGCGGCGGTGGCGGCATGATCCTCCGGCTCATCCGGCTCGCCCGCCCCGCGCGGGGACGGCTGCTGCTCGCCGTCCTGTTCGGCGTGCTCGCCCTCGGCAGCGGCGTCGGCCTCATGGCGACCTCCGCATGGCTCATCTCCCGCGCCGCCCAGCATCCGCCCGTGCTGATGCTGATGGTCGCGATCGTCGCCGTCCGCGCGTTCGGGCTCGGCCGCGGCGTGTTCCGCTACGCCGAACGCCTCGTCGGCCATGACGCGACCTTCCGCATCCTGGCCGACCTGCGCGCGCGCGTGTACGAGCGGCTGGAGCGGCTCGCCCCCGGCGGGCTCCCCGCCTTCCGCGGCGGCGACCTGCTGAACCGCCTCGTCGCCGACGTCGACGCCGTCCAGGACCTCTTCCTCCGCGTCCTGCTGCCGTGCACGGTCGCCGCCGTCGTCGGCGGCGCGTCCGTCGGGCTCGCGTGGGCCCTGCTCCCGTCGGCGGGCGCCATCCTGCTGCTCGCGCTGCTCCTGGCCGGTGTCGCCGCGCCCTGGCTGTCGTCCGCGACGGCGCGCCGCGCCGAACGCCGCACCACCGACCTGCGCGGCGACCTCACGTCCCACGTCGTCGACACCCTCCAGGGCGCCCCCGAGCTCATCGCCTACGGCGCCGCGCCCGCGCGGCTCGCCGAGGCCGCCCGCCTGGACCGCGACTTCACCCGCGCCACCGCCCGTTCCGCCGCGTCCACCGGCCTCGGCGCGGCCGTCTCCGCCCTCGCGGGCGGGCTGGCCGTGTGGGGATCGATGGCTGTGGGCGTGCCCGCCGTCCGGTCCGGCGCGCTCGACGGGGTGCTGCTCGCCGTGATCGTCCTGCTCCCGCTGGCCGCGTTCGAGGTCGTCGCGGGCCTGCCCCTCGCCGCCCAGCACCTGGAACGGGTCCGCCGCTCGGCCGCTCGCATCTTCGCGGTGCTCGACGCCCCGCCACCCGTCGAGGAGCCGTCCGACCCGTCGCCGCTGCCCGCCGCGCCGTACACCCTCCAGGTCGAGGACCTCCGCGCCCGATGGACGCCCACCGCCCCCTACGCCCTCGACGGGATCTCCCTGAGCCTCGCGCCGGGACGCCGCTGCGCCATCGTCGGGCCGTCCGGCTCCGGCAAGACGACCCTGGCCTCCGTCCTGCTCCGGTTCCTGGAACCCGCGTCCGGCTCGGTGACCCTCAACGGCACCGACCTGCGCGCGCTGACCGGCGACGACGTCCGGACGGTCATCGGCCTGTGCGCGCAGGACGCCCACCTGTTCGACTCGACGATCGGCGAGAACGTCCGGCTCGCCCGCCCCGCCGCCACCGACGCCGAGATCCGCGACGCCCTGCGCCGCGCCCGCCTCCTCGGCTGGATCGAGTCGCTGCCCCGCGGCCTCGACACCCGCGTCGGCGAGCACGGCGCCCAGGTGTCCGGCGGCCAGCGCCAGCGCATCGCCCTGGCCCGCGCCCTCCTCGCCGGGTTCCCCGTCCTGCTCCTCGACGAGCCCGCCGAACACCTCGACACCGCGACCGCCGACGAGCTCACCGCCGACCTCCTCACCGCCACCGAAGGCCGCACGACCCTGCTCGTCACCCACCGCCTCACCGGCCTGGACGCCGTCGACGAGATCATCGTCCTCGACGAGGGCCACGTCGCCGATCGCGGCACCCACGCCGAACTGATCTCCCGTCCTGGCCTCTACCGCACCCTCTGGCAGCGCGAGACCGAGCCTCCCGTCACCCCGGGACGCGGACCCCGGCCTCGGGCGACGCGTCTCCCGTGACCCCGGACGGCTCCCGGCGCCACGGCAGGAACGCGCACGCCCCGATGAGCAGCACCCCCGCGACCGCGATCGCCGCCCGCACGCCCACGAACCCGCCCAGAACACCCCACAGCGCCGTGAGGACGGCGATGGCGGTGCGCGAACCGACCGTCCACGCCGTGACCATCCGGGCGACCTTCCCGGCCTCGACCAGCTCCAGCCTCCGCGTGGCGTAGATCGGGTTGAACACCCCCATGCAGGTGATGATCCCCAGCTCCATCGCCATCACCAGCAGCAGCGCCCCGATCCCCGTCCCGACGAAGGCGAGCCCGACCAGCCACAACGCCCGGCCGACCCCGAACACCAGCATGATCGGGCGCCGCCCGTACCGGTTGACGAGCGGCCGCGACACCCGCGCCCCGAGGATCCCGCCGAGGCACGGCACCCCGAACGCCAGCCCGTACTCCAGCGGCGAGAGCCCCAGGTCGTGCAGCATCAGATAGGTCAGCAGCGGAGCCGTCGCCATGATGAGCGCCCCGGTCAGCACGCTGTTGGCGAACAGCAGCCGCAGCTCCCGCTCCGCCGCGATCGCCCGCCACCCCTCACCGATCTCCGCCCACCGCGACGCGCCCCCGGCCCGCTCCGGCGGCTCCGCCTCCGGCGCCGCGATCCTCGTGATCCCCAGCGCCGACAGCACGTAGCTGACCGCATCCAGCAGCACCGTCACCACCGGCCCCAGCACCCCGATCAGCGCCCCGCCCGCCGGCGGCCCCACCGCCGTCGCCATCCACTGCACCGTCTCGAACCGGCCGTTCGCCTCCATCAGATGACGCTGCGGCACCAGCTCCTTCAGATGCGCCCCGCTCGCCCCCCGGAACACGATGTCCGCCAGCGCGACGACCACCGCCACCACCAGCAGATGCGCGTACGTCAACGCCCCGAAGGCGTACGCGGCCGGCACCGTCACCAGCACCGCGAACCGCACCAGGTCCGCCCGGACCATCAACCGCCGCTTGTGCTGGAACTCGATCCACGGCCCCAGCGGCACCGCGAGCAGCGCCGCCGCCGTCCCGCTCGCCGCGGCGATCATCGACACCTGCGCGGGCCCCACGTGCAACGCCAGCACCGCGATCAGCGGGAACGCGTCCAGCGCCAGGAACGTCCCCAGCGTGCTGACCGCGTACGCACGCCACAGCCACGCGAAATCCCGTCCGAGCACGGCGCCCCCCCTTGTCCGCCGCCGATCCAACACCCGCCGCCACCGCGCCCACAAACAACCGCCCGACCCGTCCCACAACCCCCGGTTGTCCGCTTGACGCCGCACGGAGCTCCGGGAGACTGGCAGGGTGATGGTGAAGACATTGCGCCCCCGCGACTACAACGAGGCGCTCCACGTCGGGCACTTCTTCCGCAACAAGCGCGTCCCCGTCGTCATGGACCTGACGGCCCTGACCGACGACGTGGCGAAGCAGTTCATCGACTTCGCCGCCGGCCTTGTCTTCGGCCGCGGCGGCGACATGGACCGCCTCGCCCCGAAGGTCTTCCTCCTCGTCCCCGCCGGCCAGCCCCGCCCCACGGTCGTCCCCGCCCCCTGAGCACGCCGCCGCTCACCATCCAGGGCGTCCTTAGAGTCCGCCCGATGCGTGGACGCTCGCATATGGGGTCGAGCTTCTCAGCGATGTCGAACCGGAACGCCGACCGGTTGACTCGAGAGCACCACGGAACCCCACGATCGGACGACCTGATGAAGTTCTCTTTCGCGGCCGCCTCGGCCACCCTTTCGATCATCATGGCCGCCGGAATGGCCGGCACCTTCTTCGGCTTCTCCACCGGCGTCATGCCGGGCCTGAACGGCGCGAAGCCCGCCTCGGCGATCGACGCCATGCAGACCATCAACCAGCGCATCCAGAACCCGCTGTTCGTCGGCATGTTCATGCTGCTGCCCGTGTTCGCGGCCATCGCCGGCGTCCTGCTGATGACGATGAACCAGAAGGCCGCCGGCCTCCTGTTCCTGGCCGCGGCCGCCGTCTACGTCCTCGGCGCCCTCTTCCCCAGCTTCGCCGTCAATATCCCCATGAACAACGACCTGGACGGCGTGCACATCCCCAAGCACGCCGCCGATGCGGCCAAGATCTGGCAGGACTACTCCGGCCGCTGGACCGCCTGGAACACCGTCCGCGCCGTGTCCAGCTGGATCAGCCTCCTGGCCATGGCCGCCGCCACCTACCTCTGGGGCAAGAACTGACCCCGGATCCCCCTCCGGCCCGTGCCCCCAGCACGGGCCACTCCCATTTCTCCCAAGCCTCTACTCACCTCCCGGCAGCCGTCTGACAACGGCGTGCATAAAAGGAGGTCGAATGCTCTCCTACCGATGGCCCTGACCCCATCATCCGCGAACTCCCTGACCCTTTCGGCGAGGGCATCCTCGCGTAAGTGAGGTACCAACGCCGCGTACCGCCACTCCTGCCCGCCAAAGGCCCATCACTCCACCGGGTGCTGCCGTGATATCGGCCTTCACCCTGGTGGCAGGGCTGGTTTTGACCCTCGGCGGGACGCTCTGGTGGGAGGAGGCGACGGCGGGTCCGGGCGTGCTCTGGGTTGGCGCCGGACTCTTCGGCCTCCTCAGATGGACGTTCACGCGTCGGCGCGAACAGCGTCACCAGACGAGCAACCCCGGATAACGGCTTGCCCCAGGGCAGGAGGCATGCGCCCCCGTGACGCTCCTCTCCGGGCCGCATGCCAGCGGCGGGAAAGCTCGTCGCAGCAGCGCTTACCGCTGGTCCTGCTCGTAGAACGCTCGGACTCGTGCAGCCCGCCCGTGCTGGTCCAGTTCGACCACGTCCAGCGCACGGTTGCCGTTCTCGCGCCGGTACAACAGGGCGTAGCCGTCGGGGTTGGTCAGAAACGCCTCTTCGGTGAACCGCAGATCCGGCGCAAGCTCCAAGCCTCGCTCGAAGTGGCGACGCAGCTCCGCCTTGCCCTGCAACCGGCCGTCCGGTCGATTCCAGCGAGTCACGACCGTTGACGCCGCGAAGTCGACGTCATCCGAATAGCACGCCATGACCCGGTCCAGATCACGAGCTTCCCAACCCGCCAACCACTGATCCGCATGCGCTCTCACATCCATGCTGATCAGTATCCGAAGAGCACAGCCCACGCGCGACGGAATATCGACCGCTCTCCCCGCAAACAGCCGGGCGCACCCGTCCCGGCACCCACCCGGCCTAGCAAGCCGCTGACCAGCAGTGACACACCTCGCTGGCGTCAAATACGGATGCTTGCAGTGGCTTCGTCTCAGAGACTTGCTGCATGTCCCTGTACGACGAATACGAGCCGGTCGGCCGATCGAGGTCCGGCCACTGCCCAGCCCAGAATCGAGGCTGTCCACATGGATCTACCCGCCGGCTTGTGGGAACGCCTCAATCGTCTTCACGCCGCTGCCGTCCTCGACCAGGACATCTCCGATCTCTTCCTGGCCAGACTGTTTCCCGGCGAGCCCGTCCGGATCGCCTGCGACCTCCTCGTCGCCGGAATCGAGACCCCGAGCGTGATCGCCCTCGCCTGCGAATCACCGACCCGGCTCACCCTCCGCGAAGGCCGACCCCTCGTCCGGCGACTCTTGAGCGACCTCGCACTCGACCCCATGAACATCCACCGAGCAGGCTGGATCACCGCCCTAGACATCGCCCTCCAGATCGAGGCCGGAACGCTCAAGGCAGAGGACGGCGGTCATTTCCTGCTGGGGCTCTGGCACCCATGCCAAGAACCGGACGAGATGAGACCGCTCCTCGGCACATTGGACGCCTGGGAAGAAACACCGCCCCAGCACCGGAACCGCGAGCAGTTCAGCCTGGCGATGCGCCGACTCTCCCGCGCTGTCATCCAAGCCACCCCGTCTCAGTAGCGCGCTTGGCGGCGGCGCGCCCCCGATGGGCTGGTTGGGGGGGCCAGCGGAGGTGGCGCGATGCGCGGCCCGGCGCAGTTGCCCGGTGACCGGCGCCCACGCCGCACGCTCCGGGCGGCCAGGCGCGGGGCCGGGTCTCCTTCGTCGCCTCGGTGACGGCCTGCAGTGCTTCACCGACACCCGCACCGGTCCGTGACCCCCTGAGCGACCTCGACTCGGATCCCGCTGCGGCCAGGTGGGTGAGCCGGCGCAGCTCCGAACGTGGCGGACTCGTGGTCGGCGGTCGTTCTTCTCGTCCTGGCCTACCGTCTCCGTGGTGCGAGTCCGGCCTCGAAGGCGATGATCGCCAGGTGGACGCGGTCCCGGGCCTCGAGCTTGGCGAACAGGCGCGCGACATGGGTCTTCGCCGTCGCCGCGCTGATCACCAGCCGCTCGGCTATCTCCGTGTTCGACAGTCCCTGTCCGACCAGTGCCAGCACCTCGCGCTCCCGGTCGGTGATCTCCGCGATGAGACGTGAGTCCGCGGCGGGCTCGGCGGGCTCGGCGTCCGGTTCGGGGGCCGGGGGGCCGGACGTTCCGGCGAAGTCCGCGATCAGCCGTCGGGTCACGCTCGGTGCGATCAGCGCGTCGCCGGCCGCCACCACGCGGATCGCGTCCAGGATCGCGTCCAGGGCCATGCTCTTGAGCAGGAATCCGCTGGCCCCGGCGCGCAGCGCGCCGTAGACGTACTCGTCGTCGTCGAAGGTCGTCAGCACCAGCACCTTGGGCGGGTCCGGCTCGGCGGTCACCTGCCGGGTCGCCTCGATCCCGTCCATGCCCGGCATCCGGATGTCCATCACCACGACGTCCGGACGCAGCTCACGCACCAGGCGCACCGCCTCGCGGCCGTCGCCGGCCTCGCCGACCACCTCCAGGTCGTCGGTGTCGCCGATCAGGATCGCGAGCCCGACCAGCAGCAGCGGCTGGTCATCGACCAGCAGCACCCGCACGCTCATGCCGGGAGCCTCGCCGTCACCCGGAACCCGCCCTCCGGACGCCGGGCGGCGCTGAACTGGCCGGACAGCAACGTCACCCGCTCGCGCATGCCGAGCAGGCCGAAGCCGCTCCCGCCGGCCGCGGAGAGCCTCCGGCGGCCCGCACCGCCGAGACCGTCGTCCCCGTCGTCCACCACCTCGATCGTCACTCCTTTCGGCTCGTAACCGACCGCGACCCGGCACGTCCGCGCCCCGGAATGCCGCACCACGTTCGTCACCGACTCCTGGATGATCCGGAACGCCGACAGTTCGATCTCCGGCGGCAGCGGACGCCGCTCGCCCCGCCAGGTCACGTGGACCCGCACCCCGGCGTCGGCCGTGCGTTCGGCGAGCCGCGGGACGTCGGCCAGGCTGCCGGCCGGCTCCAGCGGAGCGGCCTGCGGCATGGCGTCGTCCGGCTCGGCGCGGCGTAGCGCCCCGAGCATGCGCTGCAGCTCGAGCAGCGTCTCCCGGCCGGTGGTCTCGATGCCGGTCAGCGCCTGCCGCGTCTGCTCGGGCTTGGTCTCGACGACCCGTGCCGCCGCCCCCGACAGCACCGTGATGATCCCGATGCTGTGCGCGACGCTGTCGTGCAGTTCGCGGGCGATCCGCAGCCGCTCGGTCAGGACGGCGCGGGCCGCCCCCTGCTCGTCGAGGGCTTCGAGGTATTCACGGCGTTTGCGATACACCCCTCCGAAGACCCACGCGACCGCGAAACACAACGCGAGCCCCCCGGCGAACTGGGTCGCGTCGCTGACGGTCTCCCCGGGGATGTGGGTGACGTTGACGAACGCGGCCGCGACGGCCAGAACGGAGCCGACGGCGGCAGCCTTCGGCCGCCGGACGGCGAGGTACCCGCCCAGGGCGACGAGCAGGACGAACACGATCGAAGGCCGCGCGCCGAAGATGTCGCCGAGGACTGCTTCGCCCAGGACCGCCGCGAAGACCACCGCCGGCAGACGGCGCACGAGCAGGACAGGAAGGGCGAGCACGAAGAAGAGCCCGGTCCGGGAGGCCGGCATCGTCCAGGCGAGCATCAGCGCATAGAAGCAGGCGGTGGCCAGCACCACGGCCTGAGCCGTCAGCCAGGTCACGCACCTCGATGTCGAGAGTCGCTGGAGAAGCTCTTCCATGCGCAGATCGTATGCAGCGGCGTCGGCTCCGCGCGTCGCCCCGGGGATGTACGCCGGTACACCGCCGGACCGATGGCCTGGGGATACGGTGACATCCGCAGGCCGACGCGACGGATGGCGTCCGTTCCTAGGTTCGGGGACATGACGAATCCACCGCTGATCGATCTTCGCGACACGACGAAGAAATACGACGACGGCCCGCCCGCGCTGGCCGGTGTGACCTTGTCCGTCGCGTCCGGTGAGTGCGTGGCGATCCTCGGCCATTCCGGCAGCGGGAAGTCCACGCTGCTGAACCTGATCGCCGGCCTGGACAGGCCCTCCAGCGGCAGTGTCACCGTCGACGGCACCCGTGTCGACCAGCTCGGTGAGGCCGGTTCGGCGAAGTACCGCCGGGCCTCGATCGGCATGATCTTCCAGTTCTTCAATCTGCTCGACGACCTGACCGTGCTGGACAACGTCATGGTTCCGGCGCAGCTGGCCGGGATGGGCAAGGGCGAAGCGAGGCGGCGGGCCATCGAACTGCTCGGCTCGCTGGGCATCGACCGGCATGCCGGCGCCTACCCGCAGCGGCTGTCCGGCGGGCAACGGCAGCGGGTGGCGGTGGCCAGGGCCCTGATGAACAAGCCGGCGCTGCTGCTGGCCGACGAGCCCACCGGCGCGCTGGACTCGAACTCGGCCGAGGGCGTGCGCCGGCTGCTGCTGGACCTGAACGGCGAGGGCCAGACCATCGTGCTGGTGACCCACGATGCGCGGCTGGCCGCGAGCACCGCGCACCGCACGATCGAGCTGGTGGACGGCGCGGTCGAGCGGGACGTCATCAACGACGACGGCGGTGCCGGCCCGGCCGCCCGCACGCCGCTGACCCGTCCGGCGGGAACGGTCGGATGACATTGCGCAAGCCGCCGATGCCCCGGCGCCTCTTCGAGGTCGGATTCCCTGCCATGTCCCGCCTGCTGCCGGCCGTGAGCCGGTGAGCGCCTTGGGTAAGGTCGTACGCTCCGGCGTGGGCCGGCGTCGGGTCCAGTCCTTCGTCATGGCCCTGACGACGTTCGCCGCGGTGACGTCCTCGGTACTCTCCCTCGGTCTGCTGGCCGTCGTGCAGGCCCCGTTCGAGGACGCTTTCAGTGCTCGGAACGGGGCGCACCTGGCGGTCCAGTTCGACGGTTCGAAGGTCACGGCGGCGCAGGCCACCGCAACCGCTCACGCCGCCGGCGTCACCGAGGCGGCCGGGCCGTACCCGATCGCCGCCGCCCTGGACACGACCGTCGGCCCGGACTGCCCCAAGAAGGATCTCGCCGGTCACGACATCGGTCCGGTCACCGTCACCACCCGGCCCGACCTGGGCGGCACCTCCGGGATGGACCAACTCGTGCTGACCCGGGGGCGCTGGCCGACCGGCCCGGGCGAGATCGCCCTGCCGGGGCAGCGCTACGCCACCGTCTGCTTCGGCGGTTCGGTGGTGTTCTCCTCCCTGCCGGGCAAGCCGTCGTTCAAGATCGTCGGCTTCGGCGGCTCGGTGACCGACAGCGCGACCGCCTTCGCCACCGCCGGCGGTTTCGCGCGGCTCACCGCCGCCGGCGCCAAGCCCGACGAGCAGATGCTCTACCGGTTCGCCAAGGCCGGGACCGCCGCCGACATCGCCACCGGCAAGCAGGCGGTGGCCGCCGCCGCACCGGCCGGCGCGGTCGAGGGCGGACAGTCGTACCTGACCGCGGAGCAGCAGGCGACCGGCAACGCCAAGGCCTACGTGCCGTTCCTGGTCGCCTTCGGGATCCTCGGGCTCTTCCTGTCGGTGCTGATCATCTCGATCGTGGTCAGCGGGGCCGTGGCCTCCGGAATCCGGCGCATCGGGATCCTGAAGTCGTTGGGGTTCACCCCTTCGCAGGTGGCCCGCGCCTACACCGCGCAGGCCATGATCCCGGCGACACTCGGCGTGGTGCTCGGCACGGTCTTCGGCAACCTCCTGGCCGTGCCGGTCCTGGGCGGGGCCACCCAGCAGTTCGGCGCGGCCAGTGCCACGATCCCGTTGTGGGTCAGCGCCGTGGTGCCGCTGGGCACCCTGCTGATCGTCGGCGTCACGGCTTCGGTCCCGGCACTGCGGGCCGGCCGGATGCCGGTGGTGCGGGCTCTGGTGGTCGGCCGCGCCCCCAAGGCCGGGGGCGGTCGGACGGCGCAGCGTCTGGCCTCGCGGCTGCCGCTGCCCCGGGCCGTGTCGTTGGGGCTGGCCCAGCCGTTCGCCCGGCCGTCCCGGGCCGTACTGGTCGGTGCGGCGGTGCTGTTCGGCGTGGTCAGCGCCACGTTCGCGGTGGGGCTGGAGACCGGGTTCAACAAGTACCTGGACACCAGCACCTCGGGTTTCAGCGTCGCGTCGAAGATCGTGATACCCACCGCCGACGTAGGCGTGCCCTGGGGCCGCTACGGCCCCAACGACCCGCGCCACCCGTACCTGGACGCCGCCAAGGTGGCCGCCGCGCTCGCCAAGACCCCGGGCACGAAGGCAGCGTTCGGCTGGGGCGAAAGCGGTGCGACCATGGTCGGCGGCCCGTCCGGCGGCGAACCGACGAAGGTGTACACGGTCACCGGTGACTTGTCCTGGACGAAGCTGGAGCTGCTGTCCGGCCGCTGGTACTCGGCGCCCGGCGAGGCCGTGGTCGGCGACAAGCTGGCCACGGCGGTGGGGATCCACGTCGGTGACGACGTCACCGTGGTGCAGCAGAACAAGCGACTGTCGCTGAAGGTCGTCGGCATCAACTTCAACACCAACGCGGGCGACTACACGGTCATGACGGATGCGGCCACCTTCACCGCCGCCGGACTGGCCCCGCACATCGACCAGTTCAACGTCGAGCTGGCCTCGAACGTCAACGGATCGGACTGGTCCACCTCGGCCACCGCCGCGCTGACCCCGCTGAACGCCTCGGTCCAGCCGAACTCGGACGGGGGCAAGAACATCATTGTGATCACCATGGGCGCCCTGGTGGCCACGCTCACGCTGATGCTGATCGCGGTCGCCGCGCTCGGGGTGCTGAGCATGGTCGTGCAGGACACCCGGGACCGGGTTCATGATCTGGGGATCTTCAAGGCCCTCGGGATGACGCCCAGGCAGACCATGGCGATGGTGCTGACCTCGGTGTCACTCACCGGCCTGATCGCCGGGCTGATCGGGGTCCCGATCGGGGTCGCGGTGGAGAAGGCGATGCTGACCCCGATGGGCAACGCGATCGGCCGGCACCTGCCGCCGAGCGTGTCCCACACCTACACCGCCGGGCTGCTCGTCCCCCTGCTGGCCGGCGGGATCGTGATCGCCCTGCTCGGGGCACTGCCGCCGGCCGGCTGGGCGGCACGAACCCGCACCGCCACCGCGCTGCGGACCGAGTAGGACCGAGCAGAGCCGCCGATCGCCGCAGCAAAAGCGGTGCCGGGCACTGCACAGCGCGACAAGAACGCCAATGCCGAACGGCTTCGGCGCGGCGGCGTCGGCTCGTCCAGGACGGCGGCGCGACCCCGAGCGGGCCGGGCCGGCGACCCGCAAGCGAGGCCACGCGATGCGCGGCCGGGCGCGCGCGGCCGGGGACCGGCGCCCACGCCGCACGACCCGGCCGCGCGGGCGGCGGGCCGCGCTGACGGCGCGAGCGCCGCCGCCCCTTGAGCGCCTTGGCCAAGGCCGAACTCAAGGGCAAGAAGCGATCGGGCACGCAAGGGGCACGGAAGCGAAAGAAGCGATCGTGAGAGACGAGAGCCCAGGTCGGAATTCCGGTTCTGACCTGGGCTTTTGGGTGGTGGAGCCTAGGGGATTCGAACCCCTGACACCCGGCTTGCAGATCTGCGAGACCACGCCCCGCCGGGCCTCCCACCTCGGCGAACCGTGATCCCCAAGTGACCGCTCTTGGCCCTTGATCACTCTCCCTAATGGCCCGCTAATGGCCCGGCATCCAAGGCACATGCTGGCGCCCTTGACGTGCGTAGACTGCTGCGGCGGAGTGACGGAGGTCCTGTGACGCTTGCAAGGAAGGGATCCCGGCGCATCGTCATCGACGGCGCCGAGTTTCGCTGGAAGGTACGCGGCCGCCCTACCTACGACCAGGCACTGGGATGGTCCCCACTGAGCTTTGCTGTGGAAGCCACCGAGTCACCTGGCGCACTGCTCGTCGTCTCGCTGCCCTGTGCGCATCCAAGCAACTGGCTAGGCCTGCCTTCCGGCGTGGTTCTTCCCCGTACCGTGTCGAAGGCTGTCCGCTCGGCGCTGGTGACGGGTTGGAAGCCCAAACAGCCAGGCCCAGCGTTCGCACTTACCCTGAGCGAATCCGCGGGGCGGCGTGACCAAGACGAGCAGTAACCCCTACCTGACCAGCGAACAGACGGCCTCACCGCGCACGAACGCGGCCGCCCGTTTCGTGTTCGGCGCTCCGCATGACCCGCCGACCTCATACTTATCAGTTCGATCATGCTCAAGGTCTCTGGCGTGCTCCCACATGCTGCCCTCGCGCCGACGGCTATCACGTGCGGCGCCGTCTGCCGGTGTTGCTGCCACGGCTGCTGTCATTGCTGTCAGCCCGCTCGGCTCCGGGGGCGGCCTGGATAACTTGTTGCGATGGCCATAGACGCGAGCGGGGAGTGGTGGCAAGGAGAGTCCGCCGCTGATCTCGCCGAGTATCTGGAAGAGCTCGGTGCGGGCGGATATCAGGTGGGACGGGTTGTCGAAGCGGCGTGTGCTGGCTGCGGCGGCCAGACATTCCGGCTCCGTGCTGACTGCGAGGAGGGAGCCGTGGAGCGCAGTTGCATCGGCTGCGGCCAGGGCGTGCTGATGCTCGACAGCGAAGAGCATTGGTCGGACGTCGCCCCTGAGGCGGTCGTCTGTTCCTGTGGCGCAGACGTGTTCGATGTGGCGGTGGGCTTCTCCCTGCGACCTGATGATTCGGTTCGCTGGGTCAGCGTTGGGGTCCGGTGCGTTGCTGACGGGGTGCTGGGGTGCTGTGCCGACTGGAAGATCGACTATGAGCCGAGTCGGCATCTTCTAGCGACCGTGTAGAGCGCGCGGCTCTGTGCCGCACCCGCGTGGTGTGGGGTCCCGTGATGGCCTGGGCGTACGGCGTAGCCGCTTTTCTTCCCCACCTTCCTCCCCCGGCCCAACTTGCAACGTCCCGGCGCCCACGCCGCACGCTGCGGGCGCGCGGGCGGCGCCAACGGCGCGAGCGCTGCCGCCCCTTGATCTCAAACGGCGGAATTCGGCGGGGATCTAGCCACGACCGCGCAGGGGCGCGCGCCCTACCGGATGCCAATCCCAGAGCCGTTCCGGTCCTCGTTGGACGACCAGGCTGACGGCGTTGACCGTGATCTCGCGGTTGGGAAGCTCTCGGCCGAGTGCGTTGATGATCGGCTGGGCCGGCTGTTTCGTCTCGCTGTAGGCGATCGTCATGTGCGGCAGCCACTGGGCGGGGCCTTCGGTATGGCCTTCGCGTCCGGTCACCTTCAACGTGGCCGACTGGATGGCGGCCCGTACCCGTTCAAGGGCCTCGGTGGGACGAATGGCCAGGATGATGGCCTCGGGGTGGTAGAGGATGCGGCCGAGCGTCACGGTAACGGGAGGAGTCTCAGCGAGAAGGGTTGACGCCGTCCTGAGCATGTCCTGTTGCTGGTCGTCAGTGATCTCGTCGGTCGAGCCGACCACGAGAGTGGTGATGTGCAGCCATTTGGCGGGAGTCATGTGCAGACCGGTGGTGTCGGCGAGCCGCTCTTGTGCCGCGTCCGCGATGTCCCGCGCTCCAGGTTGGTCGCCCACCAGCATGTGCCAGTAGACGGTTCCCTGCCCTGGTCCTGGTTCTTGGCGGTTCTGCCACCGGTTGACCATCTGCGTGGGCAGAGGACTCATGAACTCT
Organism: Spirillospora sp. NPDC000708; assembly: GCF_040299565.1. Taxonomy (NCBI): domain Bacteria; kingdom Bacillati; phylum Actinomycetota; class Actinomycetes; order Streptosporangiales; family Thermomonosporaceae; genus Spirillospora; species Spirillospora sp. NPDC000708. Next base: position 194,113 of record NZ_JBEPCJ010000003.1, on the reverse strand, counting down.
CCATGTCGGCGTCGTCGGCCAGGGCGGTGGCGTTCGCGTGACGGTCGTAGAGCCGCGTTCCCGGATCGAGGCCAGCATCTCGGCCACTTGCTCGGCCGTGCCCTCGAGATCGCCCTTCTGTAGGTGGGCGATGCCGGTGCCGACCCGGATCTGAGCCCAGATCGCCGGGGCGACCGGTGCTCCTGCAGCCCAAGCGCTGTCGGCCACCTCGGCTGCGCGTAAGGCGCTGTCGGGGTCACCGGTCCGCGTCGCTACCGACAGAGCGAACAGGGCTCGACGCTCGGTCGGAAGGGACCACACGGAGAGATCTGAGGCACTGTCGCGGGTGGTCTCGGCGAATTGCTCGGCGCGCGCCACTGCCTCAGGCGCCCTCGCTTTGTCTCCGAGAAGGGCGGCTGCGTTCGCTTCGTACCACGCAGCCTGTGTCCTCATCGAGGCCGGTTCTGACCTGGGCTTCTTGGTGGGTGGAGCCTAGGGGATTCGAACCCCTGACACCCGGCTTGCAAAGCCGGTGCTCTACCAACTGAGCTAAGGCCCCTCGTTGCCCTGTGGGCGCGTCAAGCTTACCGGTGGTCGGCTACCGCCGCGTCATCGAGGACGAGGGCGGGGAGGGCGGCGACGCTGGGCAGGACGTGGGTGGCGCCGGCGGCGAGGAGGCGGTCGCGGTCGTGGGCGCCGGTGAGGACGCCCGCGACGATGGACGCGCCGGAGCGGCGGCCGGTCAGCATGTCGTTCGCGGTGTCGCCGCAGACGGCGATGTGCCGGACGTCGTCGGCGCCGAGCCGGAGGGCGGCGGTGAGGACGAGGTCGGGCCACGGGCGGCCGCGGCCGGCGTCCTCGGGGCACAGGGTGAGGTCGACGCGGTCCCACCAGCCGAGCGCGTCGAGGACGCGGGCCTGGGTGCGGCGGCCGAACCCGGTGAGCAGGCATACGCGTACCCCGGCGCCGCGGATGCGCTCGAGAGCGCGTTCGGCGCCGGGCACGGGTCGCAGGCCGTGCCGGTCGACGAGCTGGTCATAGGACCGCTCGAAGGCCAGGTGCGCGGCCTGGGCGCGGGGCTCGTCGAACAGCGAGCGGAAGATCTCGATCTTCGAGCCGCCGCGTGACTCGCGGACGCGCGCCATGGCGCGGTCGTGGGCCGCCGTGCCGGAGACGATCCCCAGGGCGGCGATCGCCTCGGCGAAGGCGGTCTCGACGGTGCCGCCGTCCGCGACGGTGGTCCCGGCGAGATCGATGCAGGCGATGGAGATCGGCTCTGCGCCGCTCACGCCGGGGCCCTGTGTCGCCGGCGTCTCAGCTGTCGGACGACGTGGCCTCGGTCCACAGGTCCAGCTCGGCGCGGTCCTGCTGGAGGCGGCGCCAGACAGCGAAGCCACCGAGGGCGACGACGGCGAGAATCAGCAGCTTCTTCACGGTGGGGACCCCTTCACCTCGACTATGAGTCCGAACCCGGGGAAAGATACGGATCAGTGTCTGCTCCCCCAGGCTCTCCGCAGCCTAGCAACCGATCCCGGGCGGTCCGCACCCACTCGCCGGTATCGGACCGATCGTCCAATCCCGGGTGCCGCCGCTTTTCCGTCCGCCGCCTCTCGCCGAACCGGGCGGACGGCCGCATAATCCGGGGGACGACCCTCGGGAGTGCCGATGGCTGAGGACGACTTCCGGCGCTGGGAACGCGAGCTCGACCCCGGCCCGCCGGAGAAGGAGGCGTCGGGGGGCCGGGGGCTGGTGCTGGCGGCGGCGGTGACGGCCGTGGGGTGCGCCCTGCTGATCGTGGTGGGCGACGTGCGGCTCGGCGCGGTGGGGCTGGCGCTGTCGTCGATCATCCTGCTGCTCTGGCGAATCGGGTTCTGATCGGCCATCATCGCGGCCATGGAGCTGCGCGGAGCGAACGTCCTGGTGACCGGGGCGACGGGCGGGATCGGACGGGCGCTGGCGGAGGGCTTCGCCGGGCGCGGCGCGACGGTGGTGCTGAGCGGGCGGCGGGGCGACGTGCTGGAGCCGCTGGCCGAGCGGCTCGGCGGCCGGGCGGTGGTCGCCGACCTCGCCGACCGCGCCGGCGTGGAGCGGTTGCTGGACGAGGCGGGCCCGGTGGACGTGCTGGTCGCGAACGCGGCGCTGCCCGCGTCGGGGCTGCTGGCGGACTACACGGTGGAGCAGGTCGACCGGGTCTTGGACGTGAACCTGCGCGCGCCGATCGTGATGGCGAAGCTCGCGGGCGAGCGGATGGCCGATCGTGGCCGCGGGCACCTGGTGTTCATCGCGTCGCTGTCCGGGAAGACGGCGTCCGGCCACGCGTCGCTCTACAACGCGACGAAGTTCGGTATGCGGGGATTCGCCCTGGCGTTGCGGGAGGACATGCGTCCCCACGGCGTCGGCGTGTCGACCGTCTTCCCGGGGTTCATCCGGGATGCCGGGATGTTCGCGGACGCGGGCGTCACGCTGCCGCGGGGCGTCGGCACGCGGACGCCGCAGGACGTCGCGAGGGCGACGGTGCGGGCGGTCGAGCGGAACACCGCCGAGGTGGACGTGGCGCCGCTCGCGCTGCGTCTCGGCGCCCTGCTGGGCGGCGCCGCGCCGGTGCTGTCGGCGGCGGTGCAGCGGCGCGCGGGCGGCCGGCGGATCTCGGAGGGCCTGGCGGAGGGGCAGCGCGGCAAACGCTGACGGCGCCGGACGCGCATGGGCGACAAACGCGGATCTTGGAGTGATAATCCGGGCAGTGCCGCTTGATCGGCGGGGCCGGCGCGCCGCTCCCCGGGCCGTTGTGGCCCGCGCGCGCCCACGCGAGGAGGTCCATGCATGTGGACGGGTAGGACGACCATCATCGGCGCGGCGGCGCTCACTGTGACGGCCCTGACGACGGTCCCCGCGCGCGCGGACGCGGCGGACGCGACGGTAGTACCGGTCCAGGTGACCGGTGACCCGGCCAAGCGCTTCAACCTCGTCGTGATGGGCGACGGCTATACGACGGCGGACATGGCGAAGTTCCGTGCCGACCTCGACAAGCACCTCAACGACCTGTGGACGATCGAGCCGTTCAAGTCGTACCGCAGCTACATCAACGTGTACGCGGTCGAGATCCCGTCGGCGGAGTCTGGGGTGAGCTGCGACCCGGATCTGTCCTCACCGCGCCGTACGACGCCGCTCAGCATGGCGTTCTGGAGCGGCTGCAGGCAGGACGGTCTGCAGCGCCTGCTCGTCATGGACTCCGCCGCCGCGAAGAAGTACGCGGACATGGTGCCCGGGACCAACGCCAACAACCGGCAGATCCTCGCCATGGCCAACAGCGACACCTACGGGGGCGCGGGTGGTACGTACGCCACGTCCTCTGGCGGGAACGCCATGTCGGCCCTCATCGCGCCGCACGAACTCGGGCATTCGCTAGGCGGACTGGACGACGAGTACGACTACTACCAGCGCGGCGTGCCGGGCGGTACGTACGCCGGTCCCGAGCCCTCGTCCATCCATCACACGCTGCTCACCGTCGACCAGATGAAGGCGGAGAAGCAGAAGTGGTGGCGGTGGCTGGGCGAGCGTAGCGAAGCGGGGGGCGTCATAGGCCGCTATGAGGGCGGCCTCTACTTCAGCAAGGGCGTGTGGAGGCCGAGCCAGCACTCCATGATGAAGACGCTCGGCTACTACTACGACCAGGTGGCGCGGGAACGGATGACGCAGCGCGTCTCCGGCAAGGTCGACATCGTCCAGGCGCAGACCCCCACGGACGCTCCTGTGGGCGCGGACCGCGTCCTGTGGGTGGAGACCATGCATCCGACAGGGCACAGGCTGTCGGTGACGTGGACGGCCGATGGCAAGGCCGTAGGGAAGTCGCCGAACCTCGACCTCAAGCGCCTTCACCTGAAGAAGGGCACGCACACCGTCACAGCGACGGTCACCGATCCGACCGACTTCGTGCGGGACCCGGCCGTACGAGCGTCCTCGGCGCTCACTCAGGTCCGCACCTGGACCGTCGACACGGCGCTGACGACGCCTCCCGATAACGTGCCCGTCGACTTCACCTCGTCCACACCCACCGATAAGGCCGTGGGTGCCGCATCGGTCGTGTACGCGGAAACGACCCACCCCGCTAGGAGCGCCCCTGTCGTCCGCTGGGAACTCGACGGACGGCGCGTACCCGGTAGCGAACGCGACATCGCGCTAGGGAGCTTGCACCTTCGCAGTGGCACGCACACGCTCGTCGCCAAGGTCGGCTCCAAGTCTCTGACGTGGACGGTCGACGCGCAGCGTCCGACGGTGAAGTTCCAGCTGTCGGAGGCCGCGCAGGCGCGTCCCCTGCCCGGTCGTACGCCCGAGTACGTCTTCGACGGTCCGTTCACCATGAAGCTGACCGGCGCGGACGACCGGGCGGGCGTGGTCGTCTCCGAGTTCCGCGTGGACGGCGACGGCTGGTTCAACTACTTCGGCTGGCCGACCGACTCGTCCGCGCCGTGGCGGTTCTCCGAGAACGGCACCGTGATCGACTCGCTGGCCTACGGCAGGCTCCCCCAGGGCCGGCACACGGTCGAGTACCGGGCGATCGACGCGGCGGGCAACGTCGCCCGGCCAGGGAAGTTCATCGTGACTCTTCGCTGACCGGCACGTCCGCGACACCCGCGTCCGCGGCGGGCACCCCCGCGGCGGACGGCTCCGCGGCGGACGGTTCCCCGGTGGACGGTTCGCGGCGGACGGTCGCGAGCACCGAGCCGCCGAGGATCAGCGCGAACGAGGCGATGATCGTCCCGGTGAGCGGCTCGCCGAGCAGCAGCACGCCCGCGACGACCGCCACCGCCGGGTTCACGTAGGTGAACACCATCGCCCGCGACGTGCCCGCCTCCCGGATGAGCTCGAAGAACACCATGAACGCCAGCGCGGTGCAGACCAGGCCGAGGCCGCCGAGCGCGGCCAGCACGCGGCCGCGCGGCACCGCGTCCGGCCAGGTCAGCGCCGCCGGGATCGCGTACACGACGGCGGCGATCGTCAGCGACCCCGCGGCCATGTGCAGGCTCGGCAGGTCCTGCAGCCGGCGCGTCGCGATCATCGGCGCGACCGAGTACCCGACCGCGACCAGCATGACCTCGCCGATCGCCCACGCGCTGCCGCCACCGAGATGCGGCCCGGCCAGCACGCCGACGCCCGCGAGGCCGACCAGCAGCCCCGCCCACCGGACCGGCCCCAGCCGCTCCGCGTCGCCGGCCAGCCGCGCCAGCACCACCCCGATGATCGGCACCGCGGCGATCAGCAGTCCGGTCATCGAGCTGGTCAGCCGGTGCTCGGCGTCCGACAGCAGCGCCCACGGGCCGAGGATCTCCATGGCGGTGAACGCCAGCAGCGGCCGCCAGTGCCGGCGGACGGGCGCCAGCCCGCCGGACCGGGCGGCGAGGGGCACCAGCACGAGCGCGCCGAGGGCGGTCCGCGCGAACACCAGCACGGGCACCGACACGCCCCCGACCGCCACCTTGATCATCAGGTAGGGGATCCCCCACAGCACGCTCATCAGCGCGAACAGCAACCAGCCGCGGCGACTCACCACGTCCTCCGTTCCGGATCGGCGCCCGGCCACCACCGCCGGGCACCGGTTCAGGATGCGGGGCGGCGGCGGGCGCGGTCTTGAACGCTGTTGCGGTACGCGCCGGGCGTCACGCCGAGGACGCGGCGGAACCAGCGGGTGAGGTGCGCCTGGTCGGCGAACCCGACGAGCGACGCCGCCTCGGCCGGCCTATGTCCCGCGTCGAGCAGCGTCCGCGCGCGCGCCACCCGATGCTGGGCGAGCCATGCGTACGGCGGCATCCCCATCGAGTCGCGGAAGGCGCGCAGCAACTGGTACCGGGACAGGCCGAGGTCGGCCGCCACCTCCGCGAGGGTGGGCGGCCCCACCAGTTCGTCCGACAGGCGTGCCGCGACGGCACGGGCGATCCCGGACGCGCCGCGCGGGCCGCCGCCGCCCGGCGGGACCCGCACGGCATGCCGCCGGACGATCGCGCCGAGCACCTCGAGCAGCCGGCTCTCGCCCTCCAGCGGGTCGTCGCCCAGCCGCAGCGACCGGTGCGCGAGCCGCAGCCGGCCGGCCAGCCCGGGATCGTCGACGATCGGCTCGCGGAAGTGCGGGAGCCCGCCGTCCCAGCCCGACGCCGCCCCCACCAGCTCGGCGGTCGGGTAAAGGCACAGGTAGGCGAAGCCGTCCTGGTCGGCGGGGCCGCCCGTGTGCGCCTCGCCCGGCTCGATCACCACGAGGCTGCCGGCGGCGGAGTACAGCCGCTCGCCGCGGTACCGCATGGTCTCCAGGCCGTCGACGCACACGCCGATCGCGTACTCATCGTGGGCGTGCGGCGCGTAGTGGCGGCGGCCTATGCGCGCGTTGAGGAGGTCGAGCGACGCGCCTTGGATGCCGTCCACGCGCGTCCACACCGCCCGGTCGGGACGCCGCGCCGAGCCGGCCGCGCCGCTCGAACCGCCCCTGCCCGCGCCGCCGGGGTCTCCCGCGCCGCCGGAGCCGGCCGCGCGGCTCGAACCGCCCGTGCCCGCGCCGCCGGGGACGTCAGGCGGAGAAGACGTGCCGGAGCCGCCAGCGGTCCTGGTCACGGCCGAGCTCCGCGACGGCCACGCCCTCCGCGCCGACCACGCGGACCCGGTAGACGCGGCCGTCCTGGGGCGTTCCGTAGGTCTTCAGGACCTTCTCGACGGCGTAGCGCGACCCCCGCCACTCGTACGCGGTGAGTCGTCCCGCGGGGTCGTGCTCGGCGCGGACCGGCTCGTTCAGAAGGTGCCCCATGAGTCCGGGAGCCTAGCACGCGCTCGAACAAATGTTCGCAGGTCGTGGCCCCTTCGCGGCGCCGCCCTCGGCGCCGTCCGGGGCGCCGTCGGGCAGGCCGCGGCGGACGCCCGCGCGGCGTCGCGGCGACCGGTCCCCGCTCCATCCCGCCATTAAGGCGCAGCCCGCCGAGCATGTCCAGAGCATCCGAAATGACCGCGACCCGCGCGGGTAGGACGCTCCTGGAGGGGGAGCCATGATCAACGGTGCGCACGTCATCATCTACAGCCGCGACGCCGACGCCGACCGCGCGTTCCTCCGGGACGTGCTCGGCCTCCCGGACGTCGACGCCGGCAGCGGATGGCTGATCTTCAAACTGCCGCCCGCCGAGCTCGCCGCCCATCCGACCGAGGGCGCGCCCCGGCACGAGTTCTATCTGATGTGCGACGACATCCACGCCACCCTCGACGACCTCGCCGAGCGCGGCGTCCAGGTGGACGTGCCGATCCGCGACCGGGGCTGGGGACTGCTCGCCGCGATCAGGCTGCCGAGCGGCGGCGAACTGCCGATCTACCAACCCCGCCATCCCCTGGCCAAGGACCTGTGAGGCCCGTCGTCCACAGGCTGGGGGCAACGTTCCGCACATCCTCCGACCCCTGCGAGCAGGCGTTCCCAACGCTGGCTCCACAGCGGAATCCCCAGGCGGCAGGGCCTTTCGAACATCCGATCGGCACCGGCGGGCGCGGCGCCGCCCCGTCCACACCGCCCCCCGGTCATGCACAGTTTCCACAACCTGTGGATAACTCCCGTGCACACCCTGGGCACGACCGCCGAGACGCGCCGTCCACCATTCTTCCCCACTCGGTCCCCAATGCGCAGGACCGTTGTCCCCGTCGTGGATAACCCGCTGACCTGGGGCGAGACGGCTCTCACCGGCCCGCCGCACACAGCCCGTTCACAGCCTGTGGGCGACCGCCCTCCACAGGTGCCCGCGACCGGTGGACGGCTCCGCCCACCAAGAATCCCCAACCACGTCCCCAGCCGCCACCCGACCGGCCGCCTGTGGACAGCCGGAGCCCGTCCGCAGGTCAGAGCGGTGTGACGATCCGGACAGATCCGTCAAGCGGTCCGCCGGCACCCCGGATAGATCGCTCAGGCGGCCCGCCGGCGCTCCGGACAGATGCGTCAGGCGGCCCGCCGGCACGGCCGCCGCCGCCGAAGGGAAACGCTCTCGGGCCGCCGGTGCGTGCGCCCCGAGAAGTGGATGGCCGCCGGGCCGTCCGCGCGGGCAGACTCTGCGGATGACCACCCTCACCCTCTGGCGGCCCGTCGGCCCGGCCGAGCTGGACCTGCTGCGCGCCGCGGACTGGCACGCGTGGCCGCCGCGCCTCCCGGACCAGCCGATCTTCTACCCGGTCCTCAACGAGGAGTACGCGATCAAGATCGCCCGGGACTGGAACGTGCCCGCGCACGGCTCCGGCTACGTGACCAGGTTCGAGGTCGAGGCCGCCTTCGCCGACCGCTACCCGGTCCGCCAGGTGGGCGGCCGGACGATCCTGGAGCTGTGGGTCCCGGCGGAGGAGCTGGAGGAGTTCAACGCGCACCTCGTCGGCCCGATCGAGGTCGTCCACGAGTTCCACGCCGACGCGTGACGCCTGTGGATAACGCCGTCCCCATCCCGGGGACGGCCGCCGTACCCACCGCCGTCCACCGCTCGTCCCCACCCCCGCTTCCTGGGGATATCCGCGTCTTCCCTGGCCACGAGCGGTTCCCGCGCCCCGGCACCACGCAATCCACATCCTGTGGATATCTCTGTTCACACCCCTGTGCGCCGGCTGTCCCCAGCCGGTGCGTCCGGTGCCCGGGGCGCGTCCGGCGCCCGGAGCGCGTCCGGCGGCCGGAGCACGGCAGGCGGCCGGAGAACCGGCGGCGCTCCGGGGCCGAGTGCGGCCGGTGCGCCGAGGCTCAGGTGACCAGCCCGTTGCGGTAGGCGTAGACGACCGCCTGAACACGGTCGCGCAGGTCCAGCTTGGTGAGGATGCGCGACACGTAGGTCTTGACGGTCTCCTGGCTGATCACCAGGGTCGCGGCGATCTCGCTGTTGGACAGCCCGTTGGCGATCAGCCGCAGCACCTCCAGCTCGCGCGGCGCCAGCGCGGTGCCCTCCGCCGCGCCCGGCGCGGGCCGGATCCGCTCCGCGTACTTGCCGACGAGCTGCCGCGTCACCTCGGGGGCCAGCAGCGCCGCACCGGACGCGACGGTGCGGATGCCCTGCAGCAGCTGCGCCGGCGGCGCGTCCTTGAGCAGGAACCCGCTCGCCCCCGCCCGCAGCGCCTCGTAGACGTACTCGTCCAGGTTGAACGTCGTCACCACCAGCACCTTCACGGGATGCTCCACCCCGGCGCCGGCGAGCAGGCGGGTCGCCTCGATGCCGTCGAGCACCGGCATCCGGACGTCCATCACCACCATGTCGGGGTTCAGCCGGCGGGCGAGGTCGACCGCGGCGCGCCCGTCCCCGCACTCGCCCACGACCTCCAGGTCCGGCTGGGCGTCGATGATCGTCGCGAACCCGGTGCGGATCAGCGCCTGGTCGTCGCAGACCAGGACCCGGACCGGCGCGGTCACGACGCGCTCCCCGACGGGATGCGGGCCCGCACCACGAACCCGCCGCCGGGCCGGGGGTCCGCGCTGAACTCCCCGCCCAGCGCCGCCACCCGCTCGCTCAGGCCGGTCAGGCCCCGCCCGCCGCCGCCGACGGCCGCGGCCCGCGACCCCGAGCCATCGTTGCCGACCTCCACCGTGATCTCCTTCTCGCCGTAACGCACCTGGACCGCGGCGCGGCTCCCGTGGGCGTACTTCAACACGTTCGTCAGGGCTTCCTGCACCACCCGGTAGGCGACCGACTCGGCGCTGCCCGCCGCCACCGCCGCCTCGCCCACCCGCGTGAACTCCACCGGCTGCCCGGCCCGCCGCGTCTGCTCCACGAGCGCGTCCAGGTCGCCCGCGGACGGCGCCCTGCCCGAACCGCCGTCGCCGTTCCCGTCCCCCGTGCCGTGGTCGGGGTTGAGCAGGTCGAGCAGGTGCCGCAGATCGGTGATGGCGCGCCGTCCGGTGTCGGTGACCGTGCTCAGCGTCTCGTCCAGCCGGTCGGGGGCCGCGACCAGGTAGCGCGCCGCCTCCGCCTGCACCACCATCGCCGTCACGTGGTGGGTCACCACGTCGTGGAGCTCGCGGGCGATGCGGGTGCGCTCGGCGGTCCGGGTGGCCTCGGCGACGCGGAGCCGGCGCTCGGCCTCGGCGGCCCGCGTCGAACGCAGCCACGCCCCGACCCCCCAGATCAGGGCGAGCGCAAGGTAGAACGTCACGTACTCGTCGGCCCGCTCGTTCGCGCCCACCCGGTTGAGCGCGACCGCGAACCCCACGTACAGGACCGACCCGGCGGCCATGGAGACGCGCCGGTTGCGCTCCAGGTAGGCGCCCGCGCTCAGCAGCGCGAAGGGGAGCGCGGTGCCCGCGACCAGGTGGTATCCGCGCATCTGGTCGGCGGCGAACCCGAGCGACACCAGCAGGAGGCACACGCCGGGCCACCGCCGCCGCACCGCCAGCGGGAGGCACTCCAGGAGGACGACGAGGGCCGCGAGCGCGTCGAACGGCCGGGTCGCCATCTCGCCGATCCGCGTCCCCGCGCCGTGGAAGGCCGGGACGAACGACATGGCGACCAGCAGCAGCGCCAACGGGAGGTCCCGGACCGTGACGTCGAACCGCCGCCACGCGTCCGGGAACCGTCCGAGATCCATCGCCGGAAGCCGCCGAAGACCGATCACCGGGAGAGCGTAGCGGTCTCGGCCGGCCGGGCGGCGGCGCTCCCGGCGGCCCCGGCGCCTCTCCGGCGGGCGGGCAGGACGTGGCCGCGCCGGCGGGCCAGCCACATGAACGCGACCATCACCGCCACCCCGGCCCCGACCGAGTACAGGCTCGCCTCCGGGCCGAACTCGCCGCCGGTGATCAGCGACGGGCCCGACATCGCACCGTCCAGCAGCCCCTTGTTCGAGCCGTTGCCCGACACCTCGGTACCGAAGATGCCCGACTCGGCGAAGTTCCACGCGAAGTGCAGCCCGATCGGCACCCACAGGTTGCGGGTCGCGGCGTACGCGGCGGCCAGCATGCCCCCGGCCTCCACCGCGATGGCGAGCGCGCCCCACAGGGTGGCGTGCGCGTTGGTGAGGTGCGAGAGCCCGAACAGCAGGCCGGTCAGCGCCAGCGCCGCCCACGTCCCGATGCGGCCCTCGACGATCCGGAACAGCACCCCCCGGAACAGCAGCTCCTCCGTCACCGCCGCGGCGGCCATGAAGCCGAACAGCCCGACCGCGCCCGCGACCGAGCCGAAGCCGTCGACCCGGTAGTCGCCGAGGAACGCGATGTTCACGATGACGGACGCGAACATCGCGAAGCCGATGAGCATGCCGCGCGCGACGGCGGCGCCGGCGCCCTTCCTCGCGATCTCCGCCGGCTCGCGGTGCTCCGTCCGCCGCACCACCCAGGCGTACACGATCGGCGCCAGGACGGCCGTCGCCATCCCCACCAGGAGGGTGAGGAGATCGTTCCCTTTCACCGCGGCGGCCGCCTGACCTCCGACGAGGGCGACCACCGCGACGGCCACCAGCTGCTTCACCAAACGCATTCCGACTCCTTCGGGGGGATCCGCGGCCCGAGCACCGCGGCGATGGAAGAACGCTATGGAATCGGCCCGTTCGGAAACGTCACCGCGCGGTGGACATTCCCGAGTAGCTCGCACGGGGGACAAGCCTTTCCGGGCCGGCGCCCGAATGGCGTGGGCGGCGCATTAGGCGGCTCCCACCGGTGGGCGCGACTTTGCCTGGAAAACGAGCATCCCCGCCTGCTCACCTGTCGTGAACAGTGCGGGGATGCCACGCGAGGACGCGGCGCGGCCGGGCTCGGTCAGTACGCGGCCAGGACGTGATCAGGACGCTGCAGGGACAGCCCGGGGACGCCGCCTCGCGGGGCTTCAGCTCGCGGCCTGCGCGGCGACGCGCTCGACGGCCCGGACGGCGACCTCGGGCTGCTCCAGGTAGATGTAGTGGCCGCTCTTCTCCGCGACCGTGAACCTGCTGCGGCCGGACAGCGCGAGCCACTTGCGCTCGCCCGCCGTCCAGGACCGCTCCAGGCGCGGGCCGGACCCCGGGACGGCCGCGAGGTACGGCTTCCCGTGCTTGATCACCTCCACCGGCATGTTCCCGGCGGAACGGACCTTCCCGTCCGGCATGGCGAGCCGCTCCGGGTTCTCCCCCTTGAAGACCGCGAGGTTCTGCGCGCGCAGCTCGGCCGCCGGGCCCTGCGCGGACGCGGGGATCGCCGCCGTCAGGTCGGCGAGCATGGACGGCGGCGTCGCGTCCATGAGGACCAGGCCCTTCACCCGGCCCCGGTGGTCGGGGGCGTACCGGGCGGCGATCAGCCCGCCCATCGAGTGCCCGGCCAGGACGACCGGAGCGTCCCCGGCGATCTTGTCGAGGACCCCGGTGAGGACCTTCCCGGTGCTGCCGAAGCTCTGCGGTCCGTCCGGCTTGTCGCTGGCGCCCGCGCCGAGCCGGTCGTAGGAGCAGACCCGGTTCTTCTTGGCGATCGTCTTCTGGAACGCGGCCATCTTGTCCAGCCCGTCGCCGCCGCCGTGCAGCAGGACGACGACCGGCCCGCCGTCCGCCCGCTCGCCCGAGCAGGACACGTTCACCTTCTTCCCCTCGACCTCGATCTTCTTCGTCCCGACGAAGGTGGCGGCCTTGTGGGCGTTCATGAACGGGAAGGAGCCCGAGTCGTCATCGCATCCGGTCAGCCCCGCGCCGGCCACCGCGCAGCAGAGAGCGGCCACGGCGAACGTCCTGAGCTTGCGAATCATCCTGTCCTCCAGCGAAAGAAACCGGCGGCCCGGCGAAATTGCCATTGCCTGGGATTTCGCGGCGGGAGCGCCGCGCTCACGCAGAGAACGCTATGGAATCGGCCCGTTCGGAAACGTCACCGCGCGGTGGACATTCCCAGGTAGCTCGCACGGGGGACGGGCACGGCCGGCACGCGCGTTTCCGCTCGTCCGCCGGGGCCGGACAACGCCGGACGTCTCAGTCCACGCCCCAGGACCGGAGTTTCTCGGGGTTCCGCACCGCCCAGATGTGCTTGATCCGGCCGTCCGCGATCTCGAACGCGTAGACCGTCGAGGTGACGCCTCCGTACTGGGCGACCAGGCCGGGCTGGCCGTTGACGGTGCGCTCCAGGAGCCGCGTCAGGCCCTGGGACCGGGCGGCGATGCCGGCGCAGTAGCGCGCGATCCGCTCGCCGCCCTCGATCGGGTGCAGCGTGGCGCTGACCAGGCCGCCGCCGTCGGCGGTGAAGGTGGCGCCGGGGTCGAGGAGGCCGACGAGCGCGCCGACGTCGCCGGCCTCCAGCGCCTCCTTGAAGTCCCGGACGATGCCGGCCTGCCGGGCCGCCGGAGCCGCGGGCGGCGCGGCGTCGCGGATGCGGCGGCGGGCCGAGGACGCCAGCTGGCGGCACGCCGCCGGGGTGCGCCCGGTGATCTCCGCGATCTCCGCGAACGGGTACCGGAACACGTCGTGCAGGACGAGCGCGACGCGTTCGGCCGGGGTCATCGCGTCGAGCACGACGAGGAAGGCCATGCTGACCGACTCGTCCAGGGTGATCCGGTCGGCCGGGTCGGGCGGGGCGGTGCCCATGCGGCCGCTGACCCACTGCCCGGGCTCCGGCACCGGTTCGGGGATCCACTCGCCCACATAGCGCTCCCGCCGCGCGCGCGCCGAGCCGAGCATATCCAGGCAGATGCGTCCGGCGACCTTCGACAGCCATGCTCCGGGGGACTCGATGGCGTCCTGCTGCTCCCGCGACATCGCGTACCAGCGGGCGTAGGTCTCCTGAACGACGTCCTCGGCCTCGGACAGGGAGCCGAGCAGCCGGTAGGCGAGATTGATCAGCCGGCGCCGCTCGCTGATGATCGCGCTCAGCCCCGCGTCGTCGTGCCGCGAATGGTCGGTCATGGTCCCAGAGGCTCCCTGCGTCGGATCCGCCCTCACCTCTCCGACGGGATACCGCACCGGAATGTGAGGCCCCGCCGCCGCCTGACATTCCGGCGGGCCGCCTCGTCGGACCGGTGACACCGATCCGCGGCGGGAGACCCGGCGGCGTGCGGCGACCGCCGCCGGCGCCCCGACCCGCCCGACGCGACAAGGAGATCATCGTGGCGACACCCAGTGCGGCCCCGGCCTCCGGCCCGGCCGACCCGGCGGGCACGGCCGGCCGGGACCCGAGGCGGTGGCTGATCCTCGCCGTCATCGCCGCCGCCCAGCTCATGGTCGTCCTCGACCTGACCGTCATGAACCTCGCGCTGCCGTCCGCGCAGCGCGCCCTCGGCTTCACGACCGCCGACCGGCAGTGGGTCGTGACCGCGTACGCGCTGTCGTTCGGCGGCCTGCTGCTGTTCTGCGGCCGCCTCGCCGACCTGGTCGGCCGCAAGGCGACCTTCCTCACCGGGCTCGTCGGCTTCGCGGCCGCCTCCGCCGCCGGCGGCGCCGCGACCGGCTTCCCCATGCTCGTGACGGCGCGCGCCTGCCAGGGGGTCTTCGGCGCGCTGCTCGCACCGTCCGCCCTGTCCCTGCTCGCCACCACGTTCAAGGACCCGAAGGAGCGCGCCAAGGCGTTCGGCGTCTACGGCATGGTCGCGGCCGCGGGCGGCGGCCTGGGGCTGCTGCTCGGCGGCGCGCTGACGTCCTCGCTGTCCTGGCGCTGGTGCATGTACGTCAACCTGCTCTTCGCCGCGGTCGCGATCACCGGCGGCGCGCTGCTGGTGCCCCGGCAGCCGCGGACGCCGGGCGGCCGGCTGGACGTCCCGGGCGTCCTGGCGGTGTCCGGCGGCATGTTCTGCCTGGTCTACGGCTTCTCCAACGCCGCGTCGCACAGCTGGGGCACGCCGTCGACCTGGGGGTTCCTGGCGGGCGGCGGCGCGCTCCTGCTCGTCTTCGCCGCCTGGCAGTCCCGCACCGCGCAACCCCTGCTCCCGCCCCGGATCGTCCTCGACCGCAACCGCGCCGGCGCCTACCTCACCGTCCTGATCAGCGGCGCGGGCACCTTCGGCGTCTTCCTGTTCCTCGTCTACTACATGCAGGTGACGCTGGGGTACTCGGCCGTCAGGTCCGGCGTCGCCATGCTGCCGATGGTGGTGCTCAGCGGGAGCACGGCCACCCTCGGCAACACCAGGCTGCTGCCGCGCTTCGGCCCGCGGCCGATGGTCATCGCCGGCATGCTGCTCAACACGGCCGGCATGGTCTGGCTGACGAGGATCGGCGCGCACTCGGACTACGCGTCGGCGCTGCTCGGCCCGCTCATGGTGACCGGCGCCGGCATGGGCCTCATCTTCGGCATGGCGGCCGCCACCGGCACCTTCGGGGTGGCGCCGCAGGACGCGGGGGTGGCGTCGGCGAGCATCAACACCGGGCAGCAGCTCGGCGGCTCGATCGGCACCGCGCTGCTCAACACCATCGCCGCCGGCGCCACCACCGGCTACCTGACCGACCACCTGCACGGGCGCCCGACGCCGCACCTGCTCCAGCTCGCCGCGATCCACGGCTACACCACGGTGTTCTGGTGGTGCGTGGGCATCTTCGCGACCGGCGCCGTCCTCTGCGGCGCGCTGCTCCGCCCCGGCCCGCTGCTCCGTCCCGCCGAAGCCGCAGCCCCGCGGCCCGACACCGAACCCGCCAGAACCCCGGCACCGAACTGACCAGCGCGCCCCCCGGCACTCACCAAGAGGGCGGGGTGCCGGGGGAGCTGTCCGATTCGCACCGCTGTGGCGGCTCGCGCGGTACAGGATGTGCACATGAGCGGTTCTGGCTTGGCGGCGAGCCTGGCGTCCCTGTCGGGTGTGGTCGTCGGAGCGGTCATCGCGGCCGGCGGCTCGTACTGGACCCAGCGGCTGCTGAGCCGGGAGTCGACGGCCCGGGCCAGAGCGGACCGGCTCGCCGCGCTCAGAGCGGAGCGCAAAGAGGCGCTGCAGGAGTTCATGGACGCCGCACAGGCCATGGAGCGTGCGAGCCACCGCCGGTTCCGGGACGCCCCGCTGGGAAGCGACACCGGCGATGTCACCCATCGCTTCTGGTACCTGCAGCGGTGCCTCGACCTCGTCTGCTCTCCCGAACTGCGCACCGCCGCGCTCGCCTACGCCGGACGCCTGGACGCGGCGCTCTGGCACGAGCGCCCGGCGGACGGCACGCACGAGGACTTCATCCGCGACGCGCGCGAGACGTTCCTCAAGGCGGCACGCAAGGAACTCGGCATCCCCGAACTCGAAGAGCACGTATAAACCGCACGCCACCCGCCCGTCCCCTGGAGGCCGGGACGGCGCAATGCCGAACAAGCAGAAGGCCGCTCGCCACCAACAAGGAGGCCGTCGGCCGCCTGGCATGCCGCCCACATCCTGCCCCTCCGCCGCCGAGGTCGGCGACTGGAGGTCGCCTGCGCGGTGCCCCGCTCGGCCGCCTGTCGCCTGCCGACTGACATCGCCGGAACCCTCAACTGGACTCGCTGGGAGTCGCCTGGTCTTCGGTGTCGCGTGAGGTCGCGGCCCGCGCGTAGTCCAGGAAGGCCAGTGCCGGACGGGTGGGTCGGTGTCGGTGCCAGGCCAATACGGTGCGCCGGGCGAGTTTGGGTCGGTGCACGCGGAGGACGACCAGGTCGGGGCGGGAGGGCACGAGGCCGGTGCCGGGGACGAGGCCGGCACCGGGGACGAGGGCGACGCCGAGGCGGCGGGCCGCCAAGTCGATGAGAAGGCCGATGTCGTCGGTCTCGGCGTGGATCAAAGGCGTGAATCCGGCCTTGGCGCAGGCGGTTTCCAGGACGGTTCGCAGGCCGCTGCCGTGGGTGAGCGTGGCCAAGGGCTGGTCCTTGAGTGCGGTCAGGGTGATGTGAGCCCGGCCGGCGAGCGCGTGGTCGGGCGCAACGAGGGCCAAGAGCGGTTCGGTGGTGTAGGCGGCGGTGGCGACGGCGGCGGGCAGCGGCTGCCCGGTGATCCCCAGCAGCGCGGCGTCCAGGGTGCCCTTGGCGACGTGTTCAGCCAGGTGTTGCGGGTTGGCGGTGCGTAGGGAGATCTCCACGAGCGGATGGTCGTGGTGGAACGCGGCGAGCACATCCAGCAGGGAGGGCGGCGGGGACTGGATGGTGCCGATCGAAAGGCGCCCGGCCAGAGCCCCGGCCAGAGAGGCTACGGCGTCGCGGCCTCGGGCGACGGTCTCCAGGGTCTCGCGGGCGAAGGGAAGGAACATCTCCCCGGCCGCGGTCAGCCGGATCTGCCGTCCGGACCGGTCGAACAGTTCCTGGCCCAGTTCGTGTTCGAGCCGGGCGATCTGCTGGCTGATCGCCGGCTGCGCGACGTGAACCCGCGCCGCGGCACGGGTGAAGTTCAAGTCCTCGGCCACCGTCACGAAGTACCGAAGCTGCCGCAACTCCATAGTGAAAACTTATCAGTGATCATCAAAATCATATCTTGGACTTTTGATCGTTCCCCGCCACATCCTGGAGGTGTCCGGCGCCCGCCCCGTGCTGGCAGGCCTTCCGCGCCCGGCCGCGATCATCCTGCGGGCCGCGATGAACCGATTTGGAGAGCCATGACTTCCCCCGCGACCCCCGGCCGGCGGCGTATGCCTTACCATCCGCCGCTGGTGCACGTTCCGATCGGCGCGTCGATCACGGCGGCCGTCCTCGACGCGATCTCCGCGGCCACCGGGTCCGGCCACGGCTCGGCGCGCAACCTGTACGAGGCCGCGACCTGGGCGCTCATGGTCGGCATGGGCGTGATGTTCGTGGCGGCCCTGGCCGGCCTGGCCGACCGGTCCCGTGTGCTGGAGCGCGGGCCCGTCGCGCGGCGGGGGGTGAATCGGCACGCGGCGATCATGGGAACCGTGATGGTGTTGACGATCGCCGAGCTCACCTTGCGTCGCCAGCGGTATCCCGACGCCGGAGCCCCACCGGCGGCGGTGCTCGTGGTCGAGGCGATCGCGGTCGCGCTCACGATCTTCGGCCTGCATGTGGGCGGCAAGCTCGTCCACGGAAGGGGCCAGGGCCTCGCCGCGGGTGTCGCGCCCGCTCCGGCACCCGCCGGCGGCATCGAGGAACCGGCGGAGCGGTGAGCTCGCCGACGCTCACGGGCCGCCACGGGGCGCGGCCGGGTGCCGCGCTCCGCAGCGCCGGAATCGTGCTGTTCATATGCTGTTTCAGCTTGGTCATGACCCAGGTCGACGCCACCGCCGTGAACGTCGCGCTGCCGACCATGGGCCGCGATCTCGGCGGCGGGGTCAGCGCCCTGCAGTGGGTCGTCGACGGCTATGTGCTGGCGCTGGCCTGTCTGGGGGTGACCGGCGGCGGGCTCGGCGACCGCTTCGGCCGTCGCATCGTCTACCTCGTCGGCTTGGCGGTCTTCACCCTCGCCTCGCTCGCGTGCGGGGCCGCCCCGGACCTTCCGGCCCTGATCGCCGCGCGGGTCCTCCAGGGTGTGGGCGCGTCCATGCTCATGCCGGTGACCCTGGCCATCATCGCCCACACCTTCGACGACCCGGCCGCCCGGACCCGGGCGATCGGCGTGTGGGCCGGGTCCTCGGGCGTAGCGGCTGGGGCCGGGCCGTTGATCGGCGGCGCCCTGGTCGCCGCCGTCGACTGGCGTGCCATCTTCGTCTTGAACGTGCCGATCGGCGCGCTGGGCCTGTTCCTGACCCGCCGCTACGTCCCCGAGTCCCGCGCCGAGCGCCCGCGACCGTTCGACGCCGCCGGGCAGACGCTCTGGATCCTGACCACCGCCAGCCTGGCCTACGCCCTCATCCACGCCTCTTCCGCCGGCTGGCTGTCGACACCGGGCCTGCTGCTGTTCGGCACAGCGGCCGTCGCGGCAGTCTCCTTCGGTGTCGCCGAGACGCGATCCCGGCATCCGCTCATCGATCCGACGCTGTACAGGGACCGGGCGTTCGCCGGCGCGAGCCTGCTGGCCGTGCTGTTCTACCTGGCGTTCAACGGCATCCTGTTCATCGGCTCTCTGCAACTGCAACAGCTCCAGGGCCTGTCCCCGATGCAGACCGGCCTGAGGCTGCTCCCCGCCCCGGCCGCATTGGCCTTGGCCAGCACCGCTGCCGGGCGTCTGGCGCCGCGCCTCGGGGCGCGGCCGATCCTGCTGTCCGGCGCCGCAGCCCTGACCGCCGGCTCGGTTCTGCTCGTCCTCACCGAACAGAACACCGGTCCGCTGCCCACCGAATCGGCCTTCCTGCTCCTCGGCGCCGGTCTGGGCCTGGCCAATCCGCTACTCACCGACATCGCGATGGTCGCAATGCCCCCGGCCCGCGCCGGCGTGGCCTCCGCGACCGTGGGAACCTCGCGACAACTCGGGGCCGTCCTCGGCGTCGCCGTGATGGGATCGCTGGCCACCGTGCACGGTCCGCGGACCGGCCACAGCGCGACGCATACCACCCCCGCGCTCGACCCCAGGCCGGGATACCTTGCGGCCACCGCCGCAGCACTCGCCGCGGTGCTCCTCACGACCTGGAGCACGTCTCGACGAGCAGCCCCGGCGACCACGCCTGCAGAGCCGACGTAATAGCGGGGTGGACGCCTCCCGCGCAGCCGCAAGCAACCCCAAAAGGCGGGCGGAGTGATTCAAGGGCTCGCGGCGTACGGGCCGGTGGCACGGGGTCCGAGTGCCATGGGAGTGCCAAACGATCGAGAGGCCGGTTCCGAGCTTTCCGGAACCGGCCTCTGACCTGCGTTTTCGTTGTGGGCCTAGGTGGACTTGAACCACCGGCCTCATCCTTATCAGGGATGCGCTCTAACCGACTGAGCTATAGGCCCGCACTGCCGCCGCCCTTGCGGCGCAACCAGAGATTACCCCATGTGGAAGGGCAACCGGAAATCGATTGCCGGACGGCGGCGGGATCGCGCTACTCGGCCTCCTTGAGGGTGACCTCGACACCGCCCACGAGGTCGGCGGCGAGGTTGTAGATCACCGAGCCGACCGTGGACAGGGCGGTGATGAGCAGGACGTTCAGGGCGCCCACGAGGACCGTGTAGCCGAACACGCGGGCGAAGGAGAACCAGTTGCCGGCGTCGACGCCGCCGGTGGTGTCGCCCTGCTGCTTGGTGAGGCTGTTCACGGTGTCGCTGATCGCGTCGAAGACGCCGAGGCCGGACAGGATCACGTACAGCACGACGACGGCGACCAGCAGCACGACGAAGCAGACCAGCGACATCACGAAGCTGAACTTCATCACCGACCACGGCTCGAGCCGGGCGAGCTGGAGCTGGGCCTTGCGGGCCGGCTTCGCCTGCGCGGGCGCGTTGGAGTTCACCGGCGCGACCGCGGCGGACGGGCGGTCCTTCAGGACGGTCCCGGCGAAGCCGGAGCCGGGCCGGCTCCCCGAGCCGCCGCCCGACGCGGCGGCGGCCGCCGGCGCGGGAGGAGGCACCGACGGCTTCTCCGTACGGCCCGCCGACCTGGACCCGGACGGTTCCGCGGGCTTCGTCCAGCTGGGCTTGCCGGCGTCCTTGGCGGGCCTGGCGGCGTCCTTCGCGGGCCGGGACGGCTCGGCGGTGTCCCTGACCGGAGCGATCTCCGGCGAGCCGGACGCCTCCGGCTCGTCCTTCAGGTGGGCGAGGTCCACCCGGGTCTCGTCCGAACCGGAGGAGCCGGACGAGGACTTCGAACCGCCGTCCGGCGCGGCGGCGTCGGAGTCGACCTCGGCGGCGGGCTCGTCCCGGGCGGGCTTCGCGGACGCCGCGGCGACGGTCCGGTCCCCGGACTTCCCGGAGGCGGCCGGACGGCCGGCGGGCTTGCCGGCCGTCCCCTTGCCGCTGCGGCCCCCGCCGGGCCCGCCCTTGCTCTTGCCGGGCTCCGTGCTCACGTGTCCTCCTGGCCTAGCGGCTCGGTGAGGCGGACGGACGCGTCACTCACCATCGCCCCCCTCGGCGTCGACTGAGTCCTCAATGGTGGACTCTACGTTCCTCGCGATCGCGACCACGCTGTCCCCCTCGGCGAGGTTCATCAGGCGGACGCCCATGGTCTGCCTGCCGGACTGCTTGATCTCCGCTGCGCTGGTGCGGATGACCCCGCCGTTCGAGGTCATGCCGAAGACCTCGTAGTCCGGGCGGACCATCAGAGCCCCTACCAACCTGCCGCGAGACTCCACGATCTTAGCGGTGAGAACTCCCTTACCACCCCGTCCTTGGACCGGGTACTGGTCGACGGGCGTCCGCTTGGCGTAGCCGCCCTCGGTCGCGACCAGGACATCGTGATCGGAGTCCTTCACGACCAGCATGTTCAGGACTTCCTGGTCCTCCTCGAAGCGCATGCCGATCACGCCGGAGGTGGCGCGGCCCATCGGGCGCAGCGAGTCGTCGTCGGCGTGGAACCGGATCGCCTGCGCGCCGGTGGACACCATCAGCAGGTCGTCGTCGGCGGAGACGAGCCGCGCGGCGATCACCTCGTCGTCGTCGATCAGGTTGATCGCGATGATGCCGCCGGTGCGGGGCGAGTCGAAGTCGCTCAGCGCGGTCTTCTTGACGCGGCCCTTCTTCGTGGCGAGCACGAGGTAGGGGGCGACCTCGTAGTCGCGCAGGTCCATGACCTGGGCGATGTGCTCGTCCGGCTGGAACGCGAGGAGGTTCGCGACGTGCTGGCCGCGCGAGTCGCGCCCGGCGTCCGGCAGCTCGTACGCCTTCGCCCGGTACACCCGGCCCTTGTTCGTGAAGAACAGGATCCAGTGGTGCGTCGTGGTGACGAAGAACTGGTCGACGATGTCGTCCTGCTTGAGCTGCGCGCCGCGGATGCCCTTGCCGCCGCGCCGCTGCGCCCGGTACAGGTCCGTCTTGGTGCGCTTGGCGTAGCCGCCGCGGGTGATGGTGACGACGACGTCCTCTTCGGCGATGAGGTCCTCGTACGACACGTCACCGTCGAACGGGATGATCTGCGTGCGCCGGTCGTCGCCGAACTTCTCGACGATCGGGGCCAGCTCGTCGCCGACGATCTGGCGCTGCCGCTCCGGCGAGGCCAGGATCTCGTTGTAGTCGGCGATCTCCGCCATCAGCTTGTCGTACTCGTCGGTGATCGCCTGGCGCTCCAGGGCGGCGAGCTTGCGCAGCTGCATGTCCAGGATCGCCTGCGCCTGGATCTCGTCGATCTCCAGCAGGTCCATCAGGCCCTGCTGCGCCTCCGAGGCCGACGGCGACCGGCGGATCAGCGCGATGACCTCGTCGATCCGGTCGAGCGCCTTCAGCAGCGCGCGCAGGATGTGGGCGCGCTCCTCGGCCTTGCGGAGCAGGAACCGGGTGCGGCGGACGATGACGTCGATCTGGTGCGCGACCCAGTGCCGGACGAACTGGTCGACGCGCAGCGTGCGCGGCACGCCGTCGACCAGCGCGAGCATGTTCGCGCCGAACGTCTCCTGCAGCTGGGTGTGCTTGTACAGGTTGTTCAGGACGACCTTGGCGACCGCGTCCCGCTTGAGGACGATCACCAGGCGCTGGCCGGTCCGGCCGGACGTCTCGTCGCGGACGTCGGCGATGCCGTCGAGCTTGCCGTCCTTGACCGACTCGGCGATCTTCAGCGCGAGGTTGTCCGGGTTGACCTGGTAGGGGAGCTCGGTGACGACCAGGCAGGTGCGGCCCTGGATCTCCTCGACCTCGACGACGGCGCGCATCGTGATGGAGCCGCGGCCGGTGCGGTAGGCCTCCTCGATGCCCTTGCGGCCGACGATCAGGCCGGCGGTCGGGAAGTCGGGGCCCTTGATCCGCTCGATCAGCGCCTCGAGCAGCTCCTCGTCGGACGCGCCGTAGTTCTCCAGGTACCAGCGGACGCCGTCGGCGACCTCGCGCAGGTTGTGCGGCGGGATGTTCGTGGCCATCCCGACCGCGATGCCGGCGGACCCGTTGACCAGCAGGTTCGGGTACCGCGACGGCAGGACGTCCGGCTCGGCGGAGCGGCCGTCGTAGTTCGGGGAGAAGTCGACGGTCTCCTTGTCGATGTCGCGCAGCAGCTCCATCGCCAGGGGCGCCATGCGGCACTCGGTGTACCGCATGGCCGCCGCGGGGTCGTTGCCGCGCGAACCGAAGTTGCCGTTGCCGTCGACCAGCGGATACCGCATCGACCACGGCTGCGCCAGGCGGACCAGCGCGTCGTAGATCGGCGAGTCGCCGTGCGGGTGGTAGTTCCCCATGACGTCGCCGACGACGCGCGCGCACTTGAAGTAGCCGCGGTCGGGCCGGTAGCCGCCGTCGTACATCGCGTACATGACCCGGCGGTGCACCGGCTTGAGGCCGTCGCGGACATCGGGCAGCGCGCGGGACACGATGACCGACATCGCGTAGTCGAGATAGCTCTTCTGCATCTCGACCTGGATGTCGACCGGTTCGATCCGCCCGTCCGAGTGTCCGCCCTCTGCGGTCACGTCCGTCACTCTCAAGACCTCTTCTGCTAAGTGGGAACGAAGTACGACGCCCGATGGGAGCCCCGCCGCCGGTCAGGGCGGGCCGGGGCCGCCGCACCTGTCAGATGTCGAGGAAGCGCACGTCCTTGGCGTTGCGCTGGATGAACTCCCGGCGGGGTTCGACCTCCTCGCCCATGAGCACGCTGAACAGCTCGTCGGCCTGCGCGGCGTCGTCGAGCTGCACCTGCAGCAGGACCCGGTTGTCGGGGTCCATCGTGGTGTCCCACAGCTCGTTGGCGTTCATCTCGCCGAGGCCCTTGAAGCGCTGCACCTGGTCGCGGGGGCGCGGGTCGCGCTTGCCCGCGGCGATCCCGGCCTCGATGATCGCGTCGCGCTCGGCGTCGGAGAAGGCGTAGTCGGCCTCGTTGCCCCGGGCGTCCCACTTGATCTTGTACAGCGGGGGCTGCGACAGGTACACGTGCCCGGCCTCGATCAGCGGCTTCATGAACCGGAACAGCAGCGTCATCAGCAGCGTGTTGATGTGGTGGCCGTCGACGTCGGCGTCCGACATCAGGATGATCTTGTGGTACCGCAGCTTGGAGATGTCGAACTCGTCGTGCACCCCGGTGCCGAGCGCGGTGATGATCGCCTGGACCTCGTTGTTCTTGAGGATCTTGTCGATCCGCGCCTTCTCCACGTTCAGGATCTTGCCGCGGATCGGCAGGATGGCCTGGAAGTGCGGGTTGCGGCCGCCCTTCGCCGAGCCGCCCGCCGAGTCGCCCTCGACGATGTACAGCTCGGACCTGGACGGGTCGGTCGACTGGCAGTCCGACAGCTTGCCGGGCAGCGACGTCGACTCCAGCAGGCTCTTGCGCCGGGTCAGGTCGCGCGCCTGCCGCGCCGCCACACGCGCGCGCGCGGCCTGCGACGCCTTGTTGATGATCTCCTTGGCCTCGCCCGGGTTCTCCTCGAACCAGTCGCGGAGATGCTCGTTGCAGGCCCGCTGCACGAACGACTTCGCCTCGGTGTTGCCGAGCTTGGTCTTCGTCTGCCCCTCGAACTGCGGGTCGGCCAGCTTGATCGAGATGATCGCGGTGAGGCCCTCGCGGACGTCCTCACCGGTCAGGTTGTCGTCCTTCTCGCGCAGCAGCCCCTTGTCGCGCGCGTACCGGTTGACGATCGTGGTCAGCGCCGCGCGGAACCCCTCCTCGTGGGTGCCGCCCTCCGCCGTGTTGATCGTGTTCGCGAACGTGTGCACCGACTCGGCGTACGAGGAGTTCCACTGCATGGCGATCTCCACCGACATGCCCTCGGTGTCGTCGCCGAAGTAGATCACCGACTCGTGGACCGCGTCCTTGCGCGCGTTGATGTAGCGGACGAAGTCCTCGATGCCGCCCTCGTAGTGGTACTTCACCACGTGCGGCTCGCCGTTGGACTCGCCGTTGGAGTGGTCGGGGCGCTCGTCGCGGAGGGTGATCGACAGGCCCCGGTTCAGGAACGCCATCTCCTGCATGCGGCGCGACAGCGTCTCGAAGTTCCACTCGAGGGTCTCGAAGATGTCGCCGTCGGGCCAGAAGGTGATGCGGGTGCCCGTCTCGGCGGTCTCCTCGCCCTTCCGCAGCTCCGTCTCGGGGCCCTGCCAGGTGTAGGACTGCCGCCACACGTGGCCGTCGACCTTGACCTCGGCCTCCAGCCGGGTCGACAGGGCGTTCACCACCGCGGAGCCGACGCCGTGCAGGCCGCCGGAGACCGCGTAGGACTTCCCGTCGAACTTGCCCCCGGCGTGCAGCGTCGTCAGCACCAGCTCGATCGCCGGCCGCTTCTCCACCGGATGCTCGCCCACCGGGATGCCGCGGCCGTTGTCGACAACGCTGACGCCGCCGTCCGCGCGCAGCGTCACGACGATGTCGTCGGCGTAGCCCGCGAGGGCCTCGTCGACCGAGTTGTCCACGATCTCGTAGACCAGGTGATGGAGGCCGCGCTCACCGGTCGACCCGATGTACATGCCCGGACGCTTGCGAACCGCTTCCAAGCCTTCAAGGACAGTGATCGAACTAGCGTCGTACGCCAAAGGAGATCCTCCTGCCGGGGATGGTGAGCCGCCCCGCGCCCAGGGGAGCGCGGTGTGCCCCGTACACACATGAGGGCGCCCTAGTGCTCTGTACGTGTTCGTGAGAGCTCCGGGCACCCCATGGCGGTGCAGCATCCTGAACCCGTCATCATTCTACCGGGTCACACGGCGAAAAGTGGCACTCCCGAGCGCTGTGTGCGCGTGTGGCGGCCGAGCGGGCCTGGAGATGCATCCCCCCATAGCCCTAGGGGGGTTCTCTGGCCTACGGCGCCCTCGTTGCTGAACTCGTCACCGGGCTTCCCGAACAGATGTTCCCACCCGCCACTGACATCCCGTCACCCCGCGCAACCGGCGGCCCGGCGGCGCGTGATCGGCCCCGCCGCCTTGTCACTTCCCGACGACGCCGGTCACGGACGACGCCGGTTCCCGAGGACCCGTCGCCGCCGATCGGCGATTCAGCGTACGCGCCAGCCGCCGGTGCGACGGGGGCCCGACGCCGGGCCGACCACCTTCACCCGGCGGACCGTCCCGTGACCCAGCTCCTCGTTCAGCCGCCGCACCAGCGTCGA
The DNA here is from genome assembly GCF_040299565.1 of Spirillospora sp. NPDC000708. NCBI lineage: Bacteria > Bacillati > Actinomycetota > Actinomycetes > Streptosporangiales > Thermomonosporaceae > Spirillospora > Spirillospora sp. NPDC000708. The sequence goes on along the minus strand of NZ_JBEPCJ010000003.1, from coordinate 168,262 downwards.
CGACAGCAGCCGCAGCTGCGTCGCCCACGTCGTGGAGTCGGCGGCGACGGTCAGCTCCCCGTCCTCGAACCGCTCCGGGCGGGTGTGCTCGGCCAGCTCGGGACCGACGATGCCGGCCCAGTTGCCGAACACGCCGCCGACCGCGGCGCGCTGCTCCCACCCCCGCGTGGCCAGCAGCTCCCGGATCGCCGCGCCGAACGCCTTCGGGTCGCCGCCGCGGCCCGGGTCCCGCGTGCGGACGGGCTTCGCGGCGCCCTTGCGCCGCCCGCCCTGGCCGGGCAGCGTGCCGCGCTTCAGCGCGTCCGCCTTCGCCTGCGCCAGCGCCTCCCGCGCCAGCTCGATCCCCGACTTCGCCGGGGCCGCCGGCTCCCCGGACGCGGCGGCCGCATCGGCCGTCCCGCCGTCCACAGCCTGGGGATCGCCGGCTCCGTCCACACCCCCGGGTTCCGGAGAATTCACCGGACCGGGGGAGTTGTGCACATCCTGTGGATCATCGGCGCCCGAGCCGGGACGTTCTCCCCCGGCCCGCCGCTTCTGGGGATCACTGGCCACCTGCGCGCCCCTTCCCGGTCAGTCCCGGACGACCCGGCCGTCGGAGACGGTGTAGGAACCGCCCGTCAGCTCCTCCGGGACGTCGGCCGGCACCGCCGCGGTGATCAGCACCTGCTCCGCCGGCGCCACCATCTCCGCCAGCCGGCTGCGGCGCCCCGCGTCCAGCTCGGCGAACACGTCGTCGAGGATCAGCACCGGGTCGTCGCCGTCCGCGCGGAGCAGGTCGAACGCCGCGAGCCGCAGCCCCAGCGCGAACGACCACGACTCGCCGTGGCTGGCGTACCCGCGCGCGGGCAGCTCCCCCAGCCGCAGGACGAGCTCGTCGCGGTGCGGCCCGACCAGGCTCACCCCGCGCTCCAGCTCCTGCTTGCGGGACTCCGCCACACCGGCGAGCAGCTGCTCGCCCAGCCGTCCACGGTCTGTGGACAACTCCTCGGCGCCCAGCGAGCTCCGGTAGTGCAGATCCGCCAGGCCGCTGGACGGGGCGAGCGCCGCGTACGCGCGCGCGACGAGCGGACGCAGCGCCTCCACCAGCTCCAGCCGCCCGGCCAGCAGCTCCGCGCCGGTCCGCGCGAGGTGCGCGTCCCACACGTCCAGCGTCGCGAGCACCTCCGGGCCGGGGGACCGGCGGTGCGCCGCCGCCGACTTCAGCAGCGCGTTGCGCTGCTTGAGGACCCGCTCGTAGTCGGACCGGACCGCCGCGAACCGGGGGGCCCGCGCCGTCAGCAGCTCGTCCATGAACCGGCGGCGCTCCCCCGGGTCGCCCTTCACCAGAGCGAGGTCCTCGGGGGCGAACAGCACCGTCCGCAGCATCCCCAGGATCTCCCGCGGCCTGGGGACGGGGGACCGGTTCAGCCGCGCCCGGTTCGCCTTCCCCGGGTTGATCTCGAGCTCGATCAGCGCCTTGCGGTCGTCCTTCACCACCCCCGCGCGGACGATCGCGCGCGGCGCGCCCTGCCGGACGAGCGGCGCGTCCGTCGCGGCGCGGTGGCTGCCGTGCGAGGCGACGTACCCGATCGCCTCGACCAGGTTCGTCTTGCCCTGCCCGTTCGGCCCCACGAACGCGGTCACGCCCGGCGCGAGCGCCACCTCCGCGGTGGCGTACGACCGGAAGTCCTGGAGCGAGAGGTGGGCGACGTGCACGGGACACGAGGGTAGAGCCTTTCGCGCGCCGCCCACACACCCGGCGCGTTCTGTGGATAACTCCGCGGCGGGTCAGACCTTCGGGGGCTCCACGTCGGCGCCGGGGGAGTCGGCGCCCTTGGCGGACTCGATCGCGTGCCCGCCGAACTGGTTGCGCAGCGCCGCGACGACCCGCATCGCGGGGGAGTCGTCCTGCCGGGAGGCGAACCGCGCGAACAGCGACGCGCTGATCGCCGGCAGCGGCACCGCGTGCTCCACGGCGGCCTGCACCGTCCAGCGCCCCTCGCCGGAGTCGTTGGCGTAGCCGCGCAGGTCGTCCAGCTCCGGGTCGTCCTTGAGGGCGCGGTTCAGCAGGTCCAGCAGCCAGGACCGGATGACCGTGCCCTCCTGCCAGCTGAGGAACGTCTCCGGCACCCGGGTGACCAGCGGGCTCGCCTCGATCAGCTCGTAGCCCTCGCCGAACGCCTGCATCATCGCGTACTCGATGCCGTTGTGGACCATCTTCACGTAGTGGCCCGCGCCGATCTTCCCCGAGTGCACGAAGCCGTACTCGCCCTCCGGCTTGAGGGTCTCGAAGATCGGCATCATCCGCTTCACGTTCTCGTCGTCGCCGCCGACCATGAGCGCGTAGCCGTTCTGCAGGCCCCACACACCGCCGCTGACGCCGCAGTCGAGGAAGCCGATGCCCTTCGCCGCCAGCTCCTCGCCGTGCTTCTGGTCGTCCACATAGTGTGAATTACCGCCGTCCACGACGAGGTCGCCCGCGTCGAGGACCTCCCCCAGCTTGTTGACGGTGTCCTGCGTCGGGCCGCCCGCGGGCACCATCACCCACACGGCACGGGGCGGGGTCAGGCGCCGGACCAGCTCCTCGACCGAGCCGACGTCGCTGAGATCGGCGTTGTGGTCGTAGCCGATGATCGTGTGACCGCCGCGCCGCAGCCGCTCGGCCATGTTGGCGCCCATCTTGCCCAGGCCGATGATGCCCAGCTCCATGCTCACTTCTCCCCTGTGCGTCGCTGCCCGTGCCCGTCCGCGGGGGCGACTCCCCCGCGGACCGGTCGTCTCCCCAGGTATGCCCCAGGACCGGTCTTTACCCAGACAACCGCACCGGCATGATCAGATAACGGTAGTTCGGGTTCTCACCGTCCTGCGGCGGCTTGCCCGTCAGCACCGCCGGCTTGGTCGGCGTCGTGAACGACAGCCGCGCGACGTCCGAGCCGATCGCCGAGAGCCCGTCGAGCAGGAACCCGGGGTTGAAGGCGATGTCGATGTCCTCGCCCTCCAGCGTGGCCTCCAGGGCCTCCACGGCCTGCGCCTCGTCGCCCGTCCCCGCCTCCAGGACGACCTCGCCCTGGCTGAAGGACAGCCGCACGGGGGTGTTGCGCTCGGCGACCAGCGACACGCGCTTCACCGCCTCGATGAACTGCCCCGTGTTCACCTCCGCCAGCCCCGCGTACTCGCTCGGCAGCAGCGACCGGTACTTGACGAAGTCGCCGTCCAGCAGCCGCGAGGTGGTGCGGCGCCCGCCGCCCTCGAAGCCGATCATGCCCTCGCCGGCGCCGCCCGTCCCGGCCAGCGCCATCGACACCTCGGCGCCCGCGGTCAGCGACTTGGCCGTGTCGGCGAGCGTCTTCGCCGGGACGAGCGCGACCGCGGAGAAGTCCGGCCGCTCCGGCTTCCAGTGCAGCTCCCGGACGGCCAGCCGGTACCGGTCGGTCGACGCGAGCGTCACCGTCTCGCCCTCGATCTCCACGCGCACGCCGGTGAGCATGGGGATCGTGTCGTCCTTGCCAGCGGCGATCGCGACCTGCGCGACGGCCGCGGCGAACTCGTCGCTGCCCACCGCGCCCGCGGCCGGCGGCATCTCCGGCAGCGACGGGTAGTCCTCCACAGGCATGGTGAGGAGGGTGAACTTCGCGCTCCCGCAGCGCAGCATCACCTTCGCGCCGTCGGTCGTCACCTCCACAGGGTGGGGAGGAAGGCTGCGCGAGATCTCGGCGAGCAGGCGGCCGGACACCAGCGCCGTCCCCGCCTCCTCCACGTCGATCTCCGTCGAGACCTGCGCGGAGACCTCGTAGTCGAACGCCGACAGCTTCAGGCGGTCGTCGTTGCCTTCGCCTCCGGCGACGATGTGCATGCCCGCGAGCACCGGCACCGGGGGCCGGACCGGCAGCGTGCGCGCCGTCCAGGCCACGGCGTCGGCCAGGGCGTCTCTGTCGATGCGGAACTTCAAGGGGACCCGCCTCCTGCAGGTGTCGGACAAGGGTGAGGTGGTTCGGCCTCGGCTCGGGCGCTCGGGGCGCGTTGTCCCCAGGCCCTAGCTTGAGTTGGATCTTTTCTTGAGTAGAGAAGTAGTGCAGTACCAGTAATAGGGGCCGTGGATAGTGTGGACAGCCCGCGTTCCCGCAGGTGAGGCCGCGGATCTCTGTCCACGGGGGCTGTGCATCGGCGGTGGACGCGGCGAGCCGCGCTGGGGACGGCGATTCCGTCCCCACACGTCATCCTCACGTCATCCCCCGGTTGTCCACGAGTTTTCCGCAGGTTCTCCCTGGCCGCGGCGTCGGCCGGCCGTCGTGGCGGGGACCGGTCGGGGCCGTCCCCAGGGCGTCCCCAACGCTTCCCCAGCTTGTCCACGGGTTCGTCCCCATGATGCCGGGTGGCCGTCCCCAGGGCTTCCACAATCGGTCCACGAGTCGTCCCCATGTTGTCCGCAGGTTTTCCCCGGCCTTTCGGTCGGGATCCCCAGGGTTATCCCCAGGCTGTGCGTGTCGATCTTGATTCGGGCGCCATCCCGGCCCTGTCTCGATCGGGCGTTCGAACGGGCCTGTGCACGGTCCTTGTACACAGCCCGGGAAGGGCCGTCCCCAGGCTTATCCTCAGCGTTTGCGGGCCTGGTGCTTGATCCGCCCGGTGAGCTCGGTGACCTGGTTGTAGATCGCGCGGCGCTCCGCCATCAGCGAGCGGATCTTGCGCTCGGCGTGCATCACGGTGGTGTGGTCGCGGCCGCCGAACTGCTGGCCGATCTTCGGCAGCGACAGGTCCGTCAGCTCCCGGCACAGGTACATCGCGATCTGCCGGGCCGTCACCAGCATCCGGGACCGCGACGGCCCGCACAGGTCCTCGATCGTCGTGCCGAAGTACTCCACCGTCTGCGCCATGATCATCGCGGCGGTGATCTCCGGGCCGGAGTCGTTCGGGATCAGGTCCTTCAGGACGATCTCCGCCAGCTTCATGTCGACCGACTGCCGGTTCAGGCTCGCGAACGCCGTCACCCGGATCAGCGCGCCCTCCAGCTCCCGGATGTTCGTCGCGATCTGCGAGGCGATGAACTCCAGCACGTCCGGCGGCGCGGCCAGGCCCTCCTGGCGGGCCTTCTTCTGCAGGATCGCGATCCGGGTCTCCAGCTCCGGCGGCTGGACGTCGGTCGTCAGGCCCCACTCGAACCGGTTGCGCAGCCGGTCCTCCAGCGTGACCAGCTCCTTGGGCGGCCGGTCGCTGGAGATCACGATCTGCTTGCTGGCGTTGTGGAGCGTGTTGAAGGTGTGGAAGAACTCCTCCTGCGTCTGCTCCTTGCCCTCAAGGAACTGGATGTCGTCGACGAGGAGGATGTCGACGTCCCGGTAGCGGCGGCGGAACCCGTCCGCCTTGCCGTCGCGGATCGAGTTGATGAAGTCGTTCGTGAACTCCTCGGAGCTGACGTACCGGACCCGCGCGCCATTGAACAGGCTCTGCGCGTAATGGCCGATCGCGTGCAGCAGGTGCGTCTTTCCGAGGCCGGAGTCCCCGTAGATGAACAGCGGGTTGTACGCCTTGGCGGGCTGCTCGGCGACGGCGACGGCCGCCGCGTGCGCGAACCGGTTGGAGGAGCCGATGACGAACGTCTCGAACGTGTACTTCGGGTTCAGGCGGGCGTGCTCGGACGCGCCGGCGCCCTGACCGCCGCCACCCTCGCGCGCGCCCCCGGGCGCTCCTGATCCGGAGGAGGCGGGACCTCCTGGTCCGCCGGGACCGCCGGGACCTCCAGGGCCGCCGCCCGGTGCGGGGACCGGTCCACGGGAGTCGGACGCCTCGTCGTCGCGGAAACCGCCTTCACCGCGGTACGGCGGCTCTTCACCCCGGTACTGCTCGGACGCCGGGTACTGCTCCGGCCCTGTGTACGACTTCTCCGCGCCGGGGAACTCCGTCTTGTACGACTCCTCGTCGTGTCCCAGCGGAGGCTCGGCGGAACCATGCTGGGGCTCCCGGCCGAGCGGTTCGCCGCGCCCCCCCGGACGCAGCGGGCCGAGGGTCCGATCGTTGAGATGCGACGGCGCGTGCGGGGGCCTTCCGGGAGGCTCGCCTCCGTACCCCTCCGAACCGCCGAATCCCTCCTGCCCGCCGAACCCCTCCTGCGGACGGCCGCGCCCCGGAAAACCCGGGACGTGCCCCCGGTCATAGGAGGACGGCCCCCGGCCGCCCGGACCGGCGCCGTACGCCGGAGGGCGCGGAGCCGGGGGGAACGGCGCGCCGTGGTCGTTGTCGCGCTGCGGCCATCCACGATCGTTGTCGTCGCCCTGTGGATATCCACCGGGAAGGCCGGGCCTGTGGGTAACTTCGGACGGCGCGCGATACCCCGGGTCGCCGTACGGCTGCTCCGGGTACGAGCGGTCGCCGTAATCCTGACGCTCCGAGTAAGGAGAGTCGCCGTACGGCTGCTGGTCCGTATAAGGCCGGTCGCGGTCCCGCTCGCGCTCGCGGTCGTCGAGGGGCCGTTCGCCATAAGAAGGAGGTGCGGACTCGTGCGGCCCGCCGCCGGGCACCGGCGCCGGCAGCGGCTCGCCCGCCCCCGCCCGCGAACCGCCGCCCGGGCCAGGGCCCGGCACCGCGGGCGGCTCCGGCTGGACCGTCACCGCGACACGGATCTCCCTGCCCAGCTCATGGGAGAGCGCCTGCGTGATGAGGTTGCGCAGCCGGGTCTCCAGCGCGTCCTTGGCGAACTCGTTCGGCGCCGCGAGCAGCGCCGTCCCCTCCACCAGGGCCAGCGGGCGGACCATCGGCAGCCATGCGCGGTAGCTCGGGGACAGATCGCTCTCAGACAGCGCGGTGAGGGTGCGGGCCCAGACCGATCCGAGATCCTGACCGTCCATGCGCAAGGTCCCCTCCCCACAACTCCGGTCAACGGAGTACCTGACTGCCCGGTTCTCCCACGGGTTGCGGCCCGCCTCGTTGGGCACGGCCGCGACGCGGAAGCCTTACTCTCTCACGAGTTGTCCACAGAGTTGTCCACATGCTGTGCATAGGCATGCGGGACCCTGTGCAAAACTCCGCCGCAGGGGCGGGAGACGCGGGGACGGGAGGTCTCCGGCCACTTCGGCGGCCGGTGCGCGGGCGGTTCTCTGACGGGGGGTTCGGCGGGCGGAACACCGACCGCGATCCAGATCGTCACGGGAATGTCGGCGTGCCCGGAAGGAAGACCTTAACCCCTGCCGATCCCACCCGCAACAAGAAGCAGCCGAGAGCTCAGGCCCCGCCCGGAGCGAACGGCCACCCGTCGTATGCGCACCGACCGCCTGGCGAGGAGGGCCTGGCGGGGGCGCCTGCCGACGGGTGCCGCGCTAGGGCCGGGACGCCGCACGGGCGACGGGCAGCCAAGCTCGGGCGAGGGCCGGCCGTGCTCGGGCTGAGGCCGGCCGGCAGGGTCGGGGAACCGGTGATCCGTTTGACCCGGCGGGCGGATAGCCCGTAACGTGCTGAGGTCGAGTCGCATCGACGGAGGTGACGCGTGCCCGCCGGTCGTCCGCCCGGACGGCACGGGTGGGCCCCCGCTGCGGGGGACCGAACGCGGGCCCTCGATGCGAGCTATCGCGCCTTTCTAGTCGAACCGACCGCAGCACTGGAGCCTCAAAGTGAGCAAGCGTACATTCCAGCCGAACAACCGCCGCCGCCACAAGAAGCACGGCTTCCGGCTGCGGATGCGCACGCGCGCCGGGCGCGCCGTCCTCTCCTCGCGGCGCGGCAAGGGCCGCGCCCGCGTCGCGGTCTGACCGACCTCTCTCATGCTGCCGTCCGGGCACCGGATGCGGCGGCGGGACGACTTCTCGTTGGCCGTCCGGCGCGGGCGCCGCGCCGGACGGCCTAACGTCGTCGTCCACCTGCTCCGCAGGGAAGGGGACGCGGAGGCCGCGGGCCCGGCGTTGGTCGGGTTCATCGTGGCGCGCAACGTCGGCAACGCCGTCACCCGCAACGCGGTACGGCGGCGGCTCCGGCACCTCGCGCGCGGGCACGTGGACCGGCTTCCACCGGGTAGCCTGCTCGTAGTGCGCGCCAACCCCCGCGCGGGCGAGGCGCGCCCTGACGATCTGGCCGCGGATCTCGAGTCGGCGCTCGACCGGCTGCTGCGGTCCGCGTCCAAGGGGCGGAGATGAGGAACCGGCACGGGGAACCGTTCACCGACCAGCGCCCGGCGACCACCCCTGGTCCGGTCGCCGCGGTGTTGATCCTTCTCGTCCGCGCCTACCGCCGCTTCTTGAGTCCCCTGCTCGGGCAGCAGTGCCGCTTCACCCCGACCTGCAGCACCTACGGCCTCAAGGCCCTCCAGGTGCACGGGGCGGCGCGCGGCACGTGGCTGACGGTCCGCCGGATCGCGCGGTGCCACCCCTTCCACCCCGGCGGCCACGACCCGGTGCCGCCGAAGAAGACGTCCTCCGCGAAGGCGAAGGCGGCTTCTTCGAACTCCGGCCGCGAGGAGAGCGGCCCCGCCCTAGCAGAGCCCAAGGAGCTGCCCGGTGCTTGACTGGCTATACGAGATCGTCTCTCAGCTCATCGTGTGGATTCACGCGGGGCTGAGTGTCGTCTTCCCCAAGGACAGCGGATGGGCGTGGGGCGGCTCGATCATCCTGCTGACCGTCATGCTGCGGCTCATCCTCGTGCCGCTCTTCGTGAAGCAGATCCACGCCTCACGGAAGATGCAGGAGCTGAACCCGAAGGTTCAGGCGCTGCGCAAGAAGTACAAGAACGACAAGCAGCGCCTCAACCAGGAGGTCATGAAGCTCTACCAGGAGAACGGCGCCAACCCGCTGTCGGGGTGCCTTCCCCTGGTCGTGCAGATGCCGGTCTTCATCGGCCTGTTCCAGACCCTCAAGCGGATCTCGGACGCCAAGCCCGGCCACGGCGTCTTCGCGATGTCGGCGGACCTGGTGCAGAGCGCCCAGCACGCCAACATCTTCGGCGCGCACATCCCGGACACGTTCCTGAACGCCTGGAGCGACAAGACCTGGAGCGCGATCGTCGTCACCGGCATCGCCGTGGTGATCAGCTCCTGCACGACGTTCTTCACCGTCCGGGCCAGCATGAAGCGCCAGCCCGCCGCGGCGGCCGACGCCAACCCGATGATGCAGGCGCAGAAGATGATGGTCTTCCTCGCGCCCCTCTTCGGCCTCTTCGGCCTCGGCTTTCCGCTGGGCGTCCTCATGTACTGGGTGACGTCGAACAGCTGGACGCTCGCGCAGCAGCACTACATCTACAAGCGCTTCCCTCCGCCCGGTGAGAAGGCGGACGACACCGCCACCGCCAAGGCCACGTCGGGCGGCAAGACCACCGGGACGAAGACCGCCGCCAAGCCCGGTGCGAAGGCCGCGGGAGCCAAGAGCGGCGGCGCGAAGGCGGCCGCCGGCAAGAACGGCCAGGCGCCGTCCGGGATCAAGGCCAAGCTCAAGAAGGAGCCGGAGCCCGCTCCGGAGCCCGAGGACACCAAGCCCAAGGTCGTCCGCAACCAGCCGACCCGCAAGCCGCGCAGCAAGCGCAGCGGAAGCCAGAAGCGCTAGTTTGGACCTCTGTCCTCGCCGAAGAAGGAGACCCCGTTGAGCCAGACCGACACCACCGAGGTCGACGTCCAGGCCCTCGAGCAGGAAGGCGAGATCGCCGCCGACTACATCGAGGGTCTGCTGGACATCGGTGACTACGACGGCGACATCGACATGGACGTCGAGGGCGAGCGCGCCATCGTCGCGGTGGTCGGCGCTTCGCTGGACGAGCTGGTCGGCAAGCGCGGCGAGGTCCTGGAGGCGCTGCAGGAGCTGACGCGGCTGGCCGTGCACCGGCAGACCGGCAACCGGACCCGGCTGATGCTCGACATCGGCGGCTACCGCGAGCGCCGCCGCGCCGAGTTGACCAAGCTCGGCACCGACGTCGCCGACGAGGTCAAGCAGGCGGGCGAGCCCAAGCCGCTCGCGCCGATGACGCCGTTCGAGCGGAAGATCGTCCACGACGCGGTGGCGGCGGCCGGCCTGCGCAGCGAGTCCGAGGGCGAGGAGCCCGACCGCTACGTGGTCGTCTACCCGTCCTGACGGATCTCCGCGAGGCGGAACGCGAGACGCGGTTTCCACAAGCGAACAGCCAGTCCACCGAACGGCCCCGGCGAACTCCATCGCCGGGGCCGTTCGCATGCCCGGGCCGTTCGCATGCCCGGGGCCGTTCGCATGCCCGGGCCGTTCGGACGCCCCGGGCTGTTCGCTTCGCATGTGGGGGTTGTTCGCATGCGGGGGTCGTTCGGATGCCGGGGCCGTTCGGATGACCGGGCCGCCCCGAGGTGCTCGGTATGGGCGCGGGGTGGAGGCCCGTGATTGACGCGGGTGAGGATACGAGCTCGATGTTGAAAAGAGGCCCCTCCCGCCCGGGGGCGGACCCGCTTACCCCCATGGTCAAGGCCCGCTGGGATCCATGGCACTAGAACGTTGTTCTGTGGATAACTCGCGCCCAGCCCTCCTGTTTCCCCAGGGGATTTCGCACCAGGGGACGATCTCCGAGGCGACCTGTCGGCGTTTCATCGCCGCAGGTGAAGGGGTTCCTGCGCGCTGTCCAGATGGCCCGGCCTCGCTCGGCTAAGGCCGGATGCCCTGTGGATAAAGGGCCTTGTTATCCACAGGTGGGGTGGGCGGGAGGTGGGTGTTGACGAGTTGGCGTGGCGCGGTCTGGTGTGGCCTTGTGGACGGGGAGGCGGGACGTCTCTGCGGCAGGCCGGGCGGGGGCGGGGGCGTCCCTCTGTTCGGACCGGCGGGACGGCTCGGCGGGCGGACAGGCCAGGACGCTTCTGCGGCCGGACGGTGCACGACGTCTCTGTAGGTGGAAAGGGCGGGGCCCCGCGCCCTGACCGGCGCGGGGCCCCTGGAACCCGGTGTGCACCGCCGCCCAAAGCACACCGGGCTGGTCTATCGGTCGGACGAGTCCGGGTCGGTGTTCGCGGCGAACGCCGCCCGGGTCCGTCTGGACGGTGACGGCGGCGCCGCCCGACGGACTGCCGTCACCTGCGTCCGCGCGGCGTCCGTCCGTAAACGCTCCGCTCCCGCGGCGCGGGGTCGTGCAGCGGGTCGACGGCGTCGGAGTCGACAGCGGTGTTGTTCTCCTCGGCCGGGTCCTGGGCCCGTCCCGGGTCCTGCGCGAACGCGGGGTCCTGTGCCACGTGCCCGTGCGTCACCCCTTCGTCCGCGGGGTGCTCGACGACGCGCTCGACGCGCTCGGCGGGACGTCCCGGAGGGGCGGGGTCCTCAATGATGTGCTCCTCACGCACCACGGTGCCCGGCTCGTCCCCGTAAGCGGGATCTGCTCCGACCACCCGGCCGGCGCGGCGCCGCGGACGCGTGTAGCTGAGGGTGAAGGCCATGCTCACGGCCCCGACCACGATCAGGATCCAGCCGACGAGGTGGATGTCGACGCCGGCGAGATCGACGCGGAGGGCGAACGCGAGGATCGCTCCGATGGCGATGAACGCGAGACTGACTCCGATTCCCATGGCTCGGAGCTCCTTCCAAGGGGGGCGACACCGTCCCTCTACCCGGCGAGCGCCGAATATGCGGAAGGACATGTGGTTCTTGCCATATCGCAAGGAACAGGCCTTGTCGGACGGGGTTCGCCCCCCGAAAGCGTCATGCTGTTGCCTCCTGGGACGTTGCGTGTGTACGCCGCCACGCCGTTTTATGGAACGATTCGTACGGTGGGGATTGCACGCGAGGTTTTCGGGGAAACACTGCCGGTTGCGGAACGCTACGCGGCGTTCCTCGCCGACGCGGGCGTCGAACGCGGGCTGATCGGCCCGCGCGAGGCCGACCGGCTGTGGGAACGCCACCTGATCAACTGCGCGGTGGTGGCCGAGGCGATCCCGGCGGACGCCCAGGTCGTCGACATCGGATCCGGCGCCGGACTGCCCGGCATCGTGCTCGCGATCGTCCGGCCCGACCTGCGCATCACGCTCCTGGAACCGCTGCTCCGGCGGACCACGTTCCTCAGCGAGTGCGTCGAGATGCTCGATCTGCGGAACGTGGAGGTCCGCCGCGCCCGGGCCGAGGACGTCACCAAGGAGTTCTCGGTGGACGTCGCGACGGCGCGCGCGGTGGCCCCTCTCGAACGTCTCGCCAAGTGGGCGCTGCCGCTGCTGCGTCCCGGGGGTGAACTGCTCGCGCTGAAAGGCGAGCGGGCCGCGGCCGAACTCGACGAGGCCGCACCCGTTCTGCAGCGTTTCGGGGTGCGGGAGACCGAACTGCTCCAAGTCGGGCGCGGTATGGTCGACCCGCCGACAACGCTTGTCCGTGTGGTCGCCGGCAGGCCGGCGGACCGGAGTGCAGCGGCCGGGCGACGACAGAGCGCGCCCCGACGCGCTGGAAGGTCGAGGAAGAGGTCTTCATGAGCACGGGACCAGGACTGGGACGGCCTGACCGCGCCGACGAATCCCCCGACGAACAGCCGCCCGGCCCGGGCGGGACCGGTGCCTCGGAGCCCGCGCGGGAGACCCCCGCGGGCCAGGGCGCGCAGGCCGACGAGGGGACGCGGGGGGACGCCGGCGCCGTGACGACGCCGGCGGCCGCGCCCTCCGGGCACGCAATGTGGGGTAACACGACGTCCGGTACCGCGGAGAACGTCGGCTATGTGCCGACCAGCGCCGGCACACAGCAGGCGGGTCCGCGCAAGGGACCATCTCAGGGGGAGTCAGAACTCGTGCGCGAGGCGCTCAAGGACGCCAAGGTTTCACATGAAACAGCGGTCACCGCCCTCAAGGCGATGTCCGGCCGCAGGGAACGCGAATGGCCGCGGCCGGACCGCTGCCGCATCATCACCATCGCCAACCAGAAGGGCGGGGTGGGCAAGACCACCAGCTCGGTGAACCTCGCCGCGTCGCTCGCCATGCACGGCGCGCAGGTGCTCGTCGTCGACCTGGACCCGCAGGGCAACGCGTCCACCGCCCTGGGCGTCGAACACCACGCCGAGATCCCGTCCATCTACGACGTCCTCATCGAGGACATGGCGCTCGCCGACATCGTCGTCGCCGCCCCCGAGATCCCGAACCTGTACTGCGCCCCCGCGACGCTCAACCTCGCCGGCGCCGAGATCGAGCTCGTCTCCAAGGTCGCCCGCGAGTCCCGGCTGCGCCGCGCGCTGGACGCCTACGACACCGACAAGTTCGACTACGTGCTGATCGACTGCCCACCGTCGCTCGGCCTGCTCACCGTCAACGCCCTCGTCGGCGGCGACGAGCTGCTCATCCCGATCCAGTGCGAGTACTACGCGCTGGAGGGGCTCGGACAGCTCATCCGCACCGTCGACCTCGTCAAGGCGCACCTCAACCAGAAGCTCAGGGTGTCCACCATCCTGCTCACCATGTACGACGCCCGGACGCGGCTCGCCGCGCAGGTCGCGGACGACGTCCGCAACCACTTCGGGGACGTCGTCCTCAACACGGTGATCCCCCGCAGCGTCCGCGTCTCCGAGGCGCCGAGCTACGGGCAGTCCGTCATGACGTACGACCCGGGTTCCAGCGGCGCCCTCGCCTACAGCGAGGCGGCCTCGGAAATGGCCCATGGAGGGGCGAGGAAGTGAGCCAGCAGCGACGCGGTCTGGGCAAGGGGCTCGGCGCCCTCATCCCCACCGCCCCGCCCCCACCGCCGGCGGACGACCCGTCCGGCGCGGGCGGAACCGGCGCCCTGGGCGGGCCGGGCTTCCCCGGCGGCCCGAACGGCCCAGGGCAGGACGGCGCCGCGGGCCCGGACATCCAGCCGGTCGCCGGAGCGCACTTCGCCGAGCTGCCCGTCACGTCCATCACCGCGAACCCGCGCCAGCCGCGCGAGCACTTCGACGAGCAGGCCCTGGAGGAGCTCGCCGAGTCGATCGGCATCGTCGGGCTCCTCCAGCCCATCGTCGTCCGCCGGGCCGAGTCAGGCGAGCACGACTACGAGCTGATCATGGGCGAGCGCCGGCTGCGCGCCTCCCAGATGGCCGGGCTGGACGTCATCCCCGCGATCGTCCGCGACACCGGCGACAACGATCTGCTCCGCGACGCCCTCATGGAGAACCTGCACCGCCAGCAGCTGAACCCGCTGGAGGAGGCGGCCGCCTACCAGCAGCTGCTGCAGGACTTCGGCGCCACTCACGAGCAGCTCGCCGGACGGATCGGCCGGTCCCGCCCGCACATCACCAACACGCTCCGCCTGCTGAACCTGCCGCCCGCCGTCCAGCGCCGCGTCGCCGCCGGCGTGCTGTCGGCGGGCCACGCCCGGGCGCTCCTCTCCCTCGACAGCGTCGAGGCGCAGGAGCACATGGCGCAGCGGATCGTCCAGGAGGGCCTCTCCGTCCGCGCGGTCGAGGAGATGATCGCGCTCCGCGAGGTCGAGGACGCCCCGAAGGCGCCCCGGCAGGGCCGTCGCAAGAAGCCCGTCGCCCCCGGGCTCCAGGAGCTGGCCGACCGCCTCTCCGACCGCTACGAGACCAAGGTCCGCGTCGACATGGGACGCAACAAGGGCAAGATCGTGGTCGAGTTCGCCACCCTGGAGGACCTCGACCGCATCATCAAGTCGATGGCCCCCGACGACGACAGCCCCGGCGAGCCGTAACCACCCGCTCGCCGTCCCCCTTCAGCGCCCCGGAACCCCTCCTCCGGGGCGCTTCGCTTTCTCCGGGCACCCATGTTTCCCGTGAAACATCCCCGGCGATCACCTGCCCGCCAGCAAGCCCACCCCTAGGCGAGCACCGTCCGGCGTCTCTCCCCCAGGCGCCCTTCTGTCTTACCGGTGCACCCGTCTATGAGGTGCTCACCTAAGGGACCGGCTGCCGCCCGATGTGGAGCAGCGCCGCCGTCGCGATCGCCGTCGAGCACGGCCACGAGATCACCGAGACCGTCGGCACGCTCGCCATCCCGCCGTGCGGCTGCGGCCCCGCTGCGACACCGGGGTGCCCGCCGCCGATCGTCGACGCGCTTTCCGGCTCCCCCTCAGCGCCTCGGCGCCCGTACCGGATTGCAACTGCGCGTCGCATCGAGGTTTCGCGTGAAACATCGACACCTTCCAGCGAGCGGCGCCCGGACACAGACTGCGTCGGCATGCCCCATCCATCCCGCGGGTGAAAGCATCTCCGCCTGACCGCCCTCCGCTGGAGGCCGCCCCTCACCGGTCGGACCGTCGAGACGGATAGCAGCGGGCGACTTTCAGGCGCCCACTGCGTTCTAGCGTCCGCCATGAAAGCCCCAGCGCGTCGAGCAGCGAGCGCAGGATGGTTTCTAGACCTTCGGGTAGTCAGCGGGGGGGCATGTGGGGGAGCCCAGCGGCGGCGGGCGGACGGCGAGGCGAGCGTTCTCAGGCAGCGGAGGCGTTGACCGACCGTCGGCGGCGGCTACTGGCGCCTCGCTGTTCCCGGCGGCCGCCGGCGAGTGCCGGTGTGGGAAGCCCCGCACCACCCATGACCGGAAGTCACGAGCGCGGCAGATCACGAGGATGGCCTCCAAGGCTCTGCCGGGCGGGAACTCACAGCAAAGGCATCGTTTGGCGGCTTGCCCAGACGGCTGTACCGGCCAGTCGGCGACTCCAGACGGCCGACGGGCTGATGGGCCGGCGGGGTGGCGGGGCCGCAGCCAAGGACTAGGCGACTCTGTGGGTATGAAAGCCGAGCGCTCGGCTCATCACGGCTGACATTGCCGGGCGTGCGGCTCTCGGGCGTCTCCGGGGGTAGGCGGTGCTGGCGCTCGGGGCGAGCACGCCGCACCGGCAGATGATGAGGCAGGGTGATACCAGTGAGGTGTCCGTTCTCCGGCCTCCCGTTGGCTCATTGATTCCGGGTGGACTGCGATTTGCTGATCGGTGGGCGGCGTCGCGTCGAGCCCTCCGTCGTATCGGGGTCGACGGGACCACCGTTTGAATCGCACCGCGTGTGGGTCCGGCCGGGCATGCCCTCTCTCAGCACGCCGTTGCGGGCCTTGCCAGAGGACGCCCTCGCACCGCCCGTTGGGGGACGCGCTTGGTGAGCCTGCGCCATCGCCGTGATGCTGCGGCCCGAGCCTGCCGCGCCGTGATGGAGCCCTCTGCGGATCCGCGTCCATCCGCCGTCTCAGCCTCACGGCGGCTGCCCGCTTGCCCGATGCTGCGGCCCCTCCTGATCCCGCCATCGCCCCGGGGTGCGCAGGACGCTCCCCTGCACCGGGCAGAGGCGTTCCGGATCTATCCGCAAGCCGGCGCCTACTGCTCGCCCGTATGAATCGTCGCGCCTCGCGCGTTGGCGGTTCCTTGCCATTCACGGGGGATCGTCCACCGTCCGCTGCGCGCCTGTGGCTCGTGAGCGCTGCCGTGTCGGGTCTCGGCTGGCGCGCTCGCACGCACGGAACCTCGTCGGGTGCGCTGGAGATGTCTGTCGCGTGTGGTGCCGGGCTCCGACTAGGAGCTGCCGACGAGGCCTGTCGTTTGCCCGGTGATGCGATGGGCCGCAGCGTCCGACTCCCCCGACCATCCTTATGTTGCCGCCGTCCGCTGCTGCCTGGCTGCCACGCTCGCGACGCTGCGGCCGCTGCCCGTTCTTGGTCGCCCTGTCATCTGTGCATGGCGTCTGGCGACCATCGCTTGTCGGCCTTCCTCTTTGCGAACTTGCCGCCGCGCCTTTGCCTGAGAGAGCGCCGGACCCTCCGGAGTTGGCCACCCTTCTATGGGCCGCCTAGGAAGCGCGCGTACGAAGGTCCCCGATGCAGTGGTGAGGGCGCCGTGGCTGGAGGCGTTGAGGCTGGGCGTCCTACGGGGCTGGTGGCTGTTGAGGAGGCCGTCCCCTTGGCGTCTGGAGGGTGAGGGGAGGGGATGTTTCACGGGAAACGTTGGTGGGGGCTTGGGGAGGGCGGGTGTTTCCCGTGAAACATCGGTCAGGCGAACTGGGCCAGGAGGAGGTCGCGGCAGACCTCGCCGAGGTCGAGGCCGGCGACGCTGACGGCGCGGGGGAGGAGGCTCGTCTCGGTCATGCCGGGCGCGACGTTCACCTCGAGGAAGTGGACCTCGCCGTCGGGGTCGACGATGAGGTCGGTGCGGGAGAGGTCGCGGAGGCCGAGGGCGCGGTGGGCGGTGACGGCGGCGGCGGTGGCGCAGTCCGCGGCGTCGGGGGTGAGGCGGGCCGGGGTGACGAACTCGGTGTCGCCCGCGTCGTAGCGGGCGGTGTAGTCGTAGCGGCCGCCCGGCGCGACGATCTCGACGGCGGGGAGCGCCTGGGGGTGGCCGTGGCGCTCGATGACGCTGACGGCGATCTCGGTCCCCTCGACGTAGCGCTCGACGAGGGCGGCGTCGCCGTAGGCGAAGCAGCCGACCATGGCGGCGGAGAGCTCGGACGGCTCGTGCACGACGGACGTGCCGAGCGCGGAGCCGCCGCGGGTGGGCTTGACGAACAGGGGGAGGCCGAGCCCGCGGATGATCTGGTCGAGGACGGACGCTGCGCCGAGGTCGTGGAAGACCTCCTTGGGGAGGGCGACGGAGTCGGGGGTGTGCAGGCCGGCCTGGCGCACGACGGACTTGGCGGTCGGCTTGTCCCAGGCGACGCGGCAGGCGTCGGCGCGGGCGCCGACGTAGCGGACGTCGAGGAGGTCGAGGACGTCGCGGATCGAGCCGTCCTCCCCCGCGGCGCCGTGCAGGACGGGGAACACGGCGTCCGGCGGGTCGTCGGCGAGGGAGTCCAGGAGCGTGGCGTCGGCGTCGCGCAGTTCGACGGGGATGTCGAGGGCGCGCAGCGCGTCGGTGACGCGGCGGCCGGAGCGCAGCGAGACCTCTCGCTCGTAGGACAGTCCCCCGGCGAGGACGACGACGTGCCCGAGTTCCACAGCAGGTGCCCTTCTGGCGGTAGGAGCGGTCACGAAAAACGCGCCGGCTCCCAGCATGGGGGAGCCGGCGCGGTTACGCGAAACCGGGTGGTATCCGTTCAGACGATGCCGGGGCCCGGGGTGTGCACACCGCCGGGGCCGTCATGCTCGACTCCCCCGAAAGTGTCCCGCAGCCTGATCTCCTTCTCCACCACCGCGGCGAGGCGGCGGACGCCCTCGCGGATGCGGTGCGGTTCGGGGAAGCAGTAGGACAGGCGCATGTTGCGGCGGCCGCCGCCGTCGGCGAAGAAGCCGGTGCCGGGGACGTAGGCGACGCGGTCGGCGATCGCGCGGGGCGCCATCGCCTTGGCGTCGAGGCCCTCGGGAAGGGTGACCCAGACGAAGAAGCCGCCGGCGGGGCGGGTCCAGGTGCAGCCTTCCGGCATGAGCTGGTCGAGGGCGTCGAGCATGGCGTCGCGGCGTTCCCGGTAGAGCTCGCGGAAGTCCTTGATCTGCTCGCGCCACGGCTGCGTGGCGAGGTACTCGCGGACGGCGAGCTGGGAGAAGTTCGACGGGCAGAGGATCGCGGACTCGGCGGCGAGGACGAGCTTGGCGCGCACCGCGTGCGGGGCGAGGACCCAGCCGACGCGGAGGCCGGAAGCGATCGTCTTGGAGAACGACCCGAGGTAGATGACGCGGTCGGGGTCGTCGGCGCGCAGCGCCCGCATCGGCTCGCCCTCGAAGCCGAGGAGCCCGTAGGGGTTGTCCTCGATGATCAGGACGTCGTGCTCGGCGCAGATCTCCAGGATCTGGGCGCGGCGGGCGGCGGTGAGGGTGACGCCGGCGGGGTTCTGGAACGTGGGGACGGTGTAGAGGAACTTGACGCGGCGGCCTTCGCGGCGGAGCCGGTCGAGGGTCTCGCGGAGCGCGGCCGGGATCAGGCCGCCCTCGTCGAGGGGGACGTGCACGACGTCGGCCTGGTAGGCGGCGAAGGTGCCGAGCGCGCCGACGTAGGAGGGGGCTTCGGCGAGGACGACGTCGCCGGGGTCGACGAAGATCTTGGTGATGAGGTCGAGGGCCTGCTGGGCGCCGACGGTGACGACGACGTCGTCCGCGGAGCCCTGGACGCCTTCGAGCGCCATCACGTCGCAGATGAGTTCGCGGAGGGTCTCGTCGCCCTGCGCGGAGCCGTACTGGAGGACCTCGGCGCCCTTGCCGGCGACGAGGTCGCCGACCAGGGCGCCGACGGCGTCGAGGGGCAGCGCGGAGACGTAGGGCGCGCCGCCGGCGAGGGAGACGACCTCGGGGCGGGCGACCATCGCGAACAGAGCCCGGATCTCCGACGGCACCATGCCGGCGGCGCGGGCGGCGTAGCGGTCGCTGTAGGCGTCGGTTCGCGAGTGCTGTTCCACGTGGCACCTCCGGTGGGGCTGGCTTGACCGCAAAGTTACGGCATGGGCTCCGGGGGGATCGGGCGAACCCCGTACCTCGCGTGTTCGGCGGTTCCCGCACGTGGCGCGCCGCCCGGCCGCTCGTCCCCCGTCCGATACGATGCCCGAGGATCCCGGTTTGTTGCCGGGAACTTTCGCGCAAGTGGGCGATCCGCCCCGAAGGTCCCGGCCGCGGCGGGGGTCTTCGCCCGGCGGACGAGGATGCCAGCAGGGGGTGCCGGCCCGGTGTCGCGTCGTCTCGTCAACATCACGCTGGACAATCTGGACGATCTTCCGCATCGCTGCCGCGGGTGCGTGTTCTGGGAGCTGGATCCGGTCAGCCGCGACCGGGCGCACGCGAGCGGCGACGCGGCGCTGGAGAAGGAGGCATGGATCTCCTCCACGCTGCTGGAGTGGGGCTCCTGCGGCAAGATCGCGTACGTGGACGACGTGCCGGCGGGGTTCGTGATGTTCGCGCCGCCGCTGTACGTGCCGCGGTCGGTGGCGTTCCCGACGAGCCCGGTGAGCGCGGACGCGGTGCTGCTGATGACGGCGCACATCCTGCCGGAGTTCGCGGGCGGCGGGCTCGGCCGGATGCTCGTGCAGGGCGTCGCGAAGGACCTGACGCGCCGGGCGGTGAAGGCGATCGAGGCGTTCGGGGACCTGAAGAGCGAGGAGGGCGGCTGCATGGTGCCGGCCGACTACCTGCTGTCGGTGGGGTTCAAGACCGTTCGCCCGCACCACCGGTACCCGCGGCTGCGGCTGGAGCTGAAGTCGGCCCTGTCGTGGCGTGAGGACGTCGAGGTGGCTCTGGAACGCCTGCTGGGCTCCATGACCCCGGAGGGCGCGCTGCGTCCCGTCTGAGGCCGTCTGAGCGGCTCCTGTCCATGGACACGTGGAACGGCCCGCATCCCGGTGACGGGATGCGGGCCGTTTCCTTCACGTTCCTTCGCGGCCGCCGACAGGAGCGGCGGCGTGGCGGCGTGTGCCGCGGGCGGCGTGCGCCGGGCGGGTCAGATGAACTCGGCGAGGTCGCGCAGCAGGGCGGCCTTCGGCTTGGCGCCCATGATCTGCTTGACCACCTCGCCGTTCTTGTAGACGTTCATCGTCGGGATCTGCATGACGCCGTACGTGGCCGGCACCTGCGGGTTCTCGTCGATGTTCAGCTTGACGATCTCGAGCTTGTCGCCGTGCGTCCTGGAGATCTCCTCCAGGATCGGCGCCACCATCCGGCACGGGCCGCACCACTCGGCCCAGAAGTCGACCAGGACCGGCTTGTCGCTGTCCAGGACCTCGGAGGCGAAGTCGGCGTCGGTCACGGCTTTCATGGTGTCTCCTTCGGTAACGGGCCCGGCGCGGTTCTCGTGCGCCGGGCCGGGCGTGCGGGCCGTGCGGTCGGCTCCCGCGGGCCCGCGGTCAGGCCTGTGCCTGCGGGACGGTCTCCGCGGCGCCCTGGTCCTGGAGCCAGCGCTCGGCGTCGATGGCCGCCGAGCAGCCGCTGGCGGCCGCGGTGATGGCTTGACGGTAGATGTGGTCGACCACGTCGCCGCAGGCGAACACGCCGGGAATCTTCGTCCGGGTGGTCGGGGCGTCGACGAGGAGGTAGCCGTCGGCGTCGGTCTCCAGCTGGCCGGTGAACAGCTCGCTGCGCGGGTCGTGGCCGATCGCGATGAACAGGCCGGTGATCTCCAGCGGCGACTGCTCGCCGGTCTTGAGGTTGCGGACCTGCACGCCGGTGACCCGGTCCTCGCCGTCGATCTTCACGACCTCGCTGTCCCAGCGGAAGCGGATCTTGTCGTTGGCGAACGCCCGGTCCTGCATGATCTTGGACGCGCGGAGCTCGTCGCGGCGGTGGATCACGGTGACGGAGCGGGCGAACTTGGTCAGGAAGATCGCCTCCTCCATCGCGGTGTCGCCGCCGCCGACCACGGCGATGTCCTGCTCGCGGAAGAAGAAGCCGTCGCAGGTGGCGCACCAGGACACGCCGCGGCCCGACAGCCGCTTCTCGTCCGGCAGGCCGAGCTCGCGGTAGCCGGAGCCGGTCGCGACGATGACGGACTTGGCGAGGTACGTCTCGTCGCCGACCTTGACGACCTTCGGGTCGGCGGCGAGGTCGACCTCGGTGACGTCGTCGGTGACCAACTCGGCGCCGAACCGCTCGGCCTGCTTGCGCAGGTTGTCCATCAGGTCGGGGCCCATGACGCCGTCGGGGAAGCCGGGGAAGTTCTCCACGTCGGTGGTGTTCATCAGCGCGCCGCCGGCGGTCACCGACCCCTCGAACAGCAGCGGCCTCAGGTCGCCGCGGGCCGCGTAGATCGCGGCCGTGTAGCCCGCGGGGCCCGATCCGATGATGATGACGTTACGGACGTCGCTCACTGTTGTGCGCCTCTCCTCTTGGCCTTCGGTGGCCTCACCGCACGGCCTGCCAGTCGCGTCAACCGATACTAGGGCCAGGGGATTCCCGGCACGCGCGGCCCTTCCCGTGACCTGCCCCGCAACGCGCCGCCGACCCCTCCGGGCGCCGCCGCTCCGGCGGCCCGGAGGCGGGCCGGGACGGCCATAGGGTGGTGGCCATGGCACGCATTCTGCTTCTCCACTCGATGTACGGGCTGCGTCCGGCGGTGCACCAGGCGGCGGACCGGCTCCGCGCCGCGGGACACGAGGTGACCGTCCCCGACCTGTACGGCGGCCGGGTCGTCGACACGCCGGACGAGGGCGTCGAGATCAAGGAGGAGATCGGCCGGGACGAGCTGCTGCGCCGCGCGGTCGCGGCGGCGGCGCCGCTGCTGGACGGCGACGGGATCGTGTACGCGGGGTTCTCGCTCGGCGGGTCCATCGCGCAGAACCTGGCCCTCGGCGACGACAGGGCGCGGGGCCTGCTGCTGATGCACGGGACGTCCGACCTGCCCGACGACGCGTCCACCGAGATCCCGGTGCAGCTGCACGTCGCCGACCCCGACACCTACGAGCCGGTCGACTGGCTGAACGCCTGGTACCTGCGGATGCGCAAGGCGGGCGCGGACGTGGAGGTCTTCCGCTACCGCGGCGCCGGGCACCTGTTCACCGACCCGGACCTGCCCGACTACGAGACCGAGGCGGCCGAGCGCGCCTGGGCGATCGCCCTGGACTTCCTGGCATCCCTGTAGCGGGCGTAGCGGCGGCGGTCGTCGCGGCGGCGGGGTGTAGCAGCGGCAGGCGGTGGATCGTCGTAGGCGCCGCGCATAATCCGGTCATGGCTTACGACCGGGATCTGGCCGAGCTCGTCCGCGAGCTGACGGCGGGCGAGGAAGGCGTCACCGAGCGGCCGATGTTCGGCGGCCTGGCCTTCCTCGTCGGGGGCAACATGGCGGTCGCCGCGAGCCGGCAGGGCGGCCTGCTCGTCCGGCTGGACCCGCGGGAGGCCGCGGAGCTGGAGGACGGCGACGGGGTGCGCCCGATGGTCATGGGCGGCCGCGAGATGCGCGGCTGGCTGCACGTCGACGCGGACGCCGACGACCCGGACGGGGACGTCGGGCGGTGGGTGGCCCGGGGCGTCTCCTACGCGCGGTCGCTTCCCGCCAAGGACGCCAAGAAAAGGACCCGGCGGCGCTGACCGTCAGGGATGCCGGCGGCGGACCGCCGCGGGGTGTCCGGTGCCCGTCGCCGGGCGGGGGCGGGTCCCCAGGCCGCCCCCTGGACGTCGTTCGGGCCGCGCGTCAGGCCGGCTCGTGGTCGAGCACGTGCGGGTCCTGCGCCGTGCAGTCCGGGCCGACGACCCAGACGTCCCAGCGGCCGTCCGTGCCGCCCTGGAGCGCGATCACGGTCGCGGCGCGCCCGTCGTACCTGGCCTGGTCGACCAGGGCGGGCGTGCGGCCGTGGGTGACGCCGGTGACGCAGCCGGACATCTGCGCGGTGGGCGGGGACCCGTCGAGCCGCAGCTCCTGCCCCTTGCCGAGCAGCCGGTCGACCTGGCCGGCGACCTTACCGGCCCGGTACTCGGTGCCGCTGCGGGTGACCTTGAAGGGCCCCTTGACCATCGTGGACTCCGACGGCGCGGCCGAGTGCGGCGCCGCGC
This sequence comes from Spirillospora sp. NPDC000708, assembly GCF_040299565.1. Taxonomy (NCBI): domain Bacteria; kingdom Bacillati; phylum Actinomycetota; class Actinomycetes; order Streptosporangiales; family Thermomonosporaceae; genus Spirillospora; species Spirillospora sp. NPDC000708. The sequence goes on along the minus strand of NZ_JBEPCJ010000003.1, from coordinate 145,026 downwards.
CGGCGGACAGGCGCCGCGCGTTGTCCCCCTGCGGCGGGGTCGACGCCTGGCTGCCGCTGCCGTCCGAGCCGTCCAGCGCGATCTTGCCGACCGTCGCTCCGCCGCCGAGGACGACGATCGTCGCCGCCGCGGCGGACAGTATCCGCCAATGCCGCCTTCCGCGCCGCTGCTCCATGCTCACCACGGTGGCGTTGTGCATCGACTCCGCCGCGATGGCGGTGTCGATGCGCTCGGCCAGCTCGGGCGGCATGGACGGCGCGGGCGCCTCCGCCAGGATCCGGGAGACGTCCGCAAGGTCGGCGGAGCGGTCCCGGCATTCTGCGCAGGAATCGAGGTGCGCGTTGACGGAGGCGGCCTGGTCGTCTTCGAGCAGTCCTTCGGCCAGGTCGGCCAGGATGTCGTAGTCAAGATGTGCGGGGTTCACTTGGGCATGCCACCTCCTTCCACACCTCCGACGTTTTTGGAGTCGCGTCGGTTCCGGTGGTGGGTCAGAAGTGGCGCGAGCCGCGCGCGGCCCCGTGCGCAGCGGCTCTTGATCGTCCCGGGCGGGACCTCCATCACCTCGGCGGCGTCGTCGACGGAGTAGCCCATCATGTCGACCAGCACGAGCGCGGCGCGCTGCTCGAACGGCAGCTGCTCCAGCGCGGTGCGGACGTCCAGCGACACCCCGTGCGCGTCGGTCGGGTCGGGCATCTTGGGCGCGACGGCGTCGAACGTGGCGTCGTCGCCCATCGGGGTGGCCGGGCGGACGGACTTGCGGCGGATCCGGTCCAGGCAGGCGTTCACCACGATCCGGTGCAGCCAGGTGGTGACGGCGGCGTCGCCGCGGAACCGGCCGGCGGCGCGGAACGCCGACAGGCACGCGTCCTGCAGCGCGTCGGCGGCCTCCTCCGGGTCGCCGAGGGTGCGCAGCGCGACCGCCCACATCCGGTCGCGGTGCCGGTGCACCAGCTCCGCGAAGGCGTGCGGGTCCCCCTGGGCGTGGCGGGCGAGGAGCTCCTTGTCGGGGACCTCGTCGACTCGACGCATGCTCACCGACGTCATGAGCGACCGCTTTCTCGTACGGGACGCCCTGCCGGTGCCGGGCGGCTGCGACCGGCTCCGGCTGCTCGGGTGGTCACCACGGATTCCTGGGGGCGAGGGGACATGGATGCTCACAGGCACGATACAGACAACCGGCAGCTCACGTCACAGGTCGAGACGCCACGGAACGCCCCGGCGCGGGCGGGTGCAGCCCGCCGCGACGCGGTCAGCCGGCCGTCCCGACGACGGAGATCTCGTTGAGCTTGCCCTTGAGGCCCTCGGGCAGCCGGGTGAACCAGACGAGCACGTACCGTCCCTGCATCGCCGGGTTCGCCGCGAAGGTCAGCTCGCCGCGGCTGCAGGACTGCTCGCCGACCGCCTTCATGGCGCCGGGCGAGCGCGACGCGCCGATCTTGACCTGGAGGGTGCCGCCCCGGACGGGGCAGTCGACCTTGATGGTCGAGACCTTGGCCGGAGTGCTCAGGGTCAGCGTGACGCCGACGGCCTGGAGGAAGTTGCCGAACTGCTCGGACGTGTAGGTCTGGGTCTCCCACACCGTGCTGGGATCGCCATCGATGACAGCCGCAGGGTTCTTCCCGATGGCCGAGTCGGGGTGCTGGTCGGCCGGCTTCTGGGTGGCGGACGCGTCCTGGATCTTCAGCTTCACGGTCGCCGGCCTGGGCGGCGCGCTCTTCTGGCCCTGGTCGGTCTTCTGGCCCTTGGCGCCGTGGTCGTCGTCGGAGCCGCCGCCGGACAGCGCCCAGGCGCCGAGCCCGACGATGACGGTGAGCGCCGCTGCGGCGACGCCGAGCAGGGCCCGGTTGGCGGGTTTGCGGGCGGGCGACGCGATGGTGGCGGCGTTGGCCGGGGGCGCCGGCGGAGGCGTGTCGTACCGGCCGCGCGGCGGCGGGACCTGCCCGGACTGGGCCGGAGGCGCGGGCTGTGCATGCTGCGCGTGCTGTGCGTGCGCGCCGCGCGCGCGCCTGCCGGGCCCGCGCGCGTCATGCCCCGGCGCGGGCCGGGGCGGGTCCTGCACGGGGGGCTGGTGCGGCTGCGTCGTCGCGGCCGTCGAGGCGGTCGCGGGACGCTTGGGCGCCGCCGGACGCGGGGACGGCGCGCTGCCGAGGCCCGCGAACAGCGGCAGCGGGGTGCGCGGCACGCCGCGCAGCGCCTTGGCCAGCTCGGCGGGCTCGGTGAGCGGCTCGGCGGTGCCGATGCCGAGGCAGCGGCAGACGATCGCGTCGATCGCGTGCGAGATGCCGGCCTGCACCTGCCGGGGCGCCTGCGGGACGCCGTCCGCGTCGGGCGCGGCGGGCAGGTCGGAGGCGGCCTCGTCGCCGGGCCAGTGCGCGGTCAGCGCCGCGTACAGCATCCGGCCGAGGCCGCGGACGTCCTCGGCGGCGGGGTCGTCGGAGTAGCGGTCGCCGAGCACGGCGTCGGTGGCGACGCCGAGCAGCTTGACGGTGCCGCCGGTCGTCCAGACCAGGTCGCGCGGGGACAGGCAGAGATGCGCGAGCCCGGCCGCGTGCGCGGCGGCGATCGCCTCGGCGGCCTCGTACAGCAGGGTCGCGGCGCGGCCCGGCTCCAGCGGGGCCTTGGCGAGCATCTGCTCCAGCGTCTCGCCCGCCACCCACTCGCTGACGACGTAGGCGCTCTCGCCGCTGTCGTCGGCGTCGAACACCTGCGTGAGGCGGGGGTCGGTGAGGCGGCTGGCGGCGCGGGCGGAGGTGACGACCTCGCCGACGCGGGGGAACTCGGGGTCGAAGGTGCGGACGGCGACGGCCCTGGCCAGGATCTCGTCGATGGCCTTCCAGAGCGAGGACCCGCCCGAGTCGCTGATGCGCTCCTCGAGCCGGTAGCGGCCGGCGAGACGCGTGCCGGGTTCGATCACTGACGTGCTCACGGCAACGTCCTGCGCAGGTGGTCAGATCCCATGTTCGTGGCGTGGCAGCTTACGCCTCCGACCCTCCTCTTTGCGTTCCCCAGGGTGTCAGCCCGCAAGCCGTAGTCCCCCACATGGTAGTGGTTCGAACACGGGAATGGCGGCGTGATCCGGGCGCGTCCCCCTCACTTTGCCACGACTTACCGGCGTCCGCCCGGCAACCTGCGCGCGAACGTGGCGATCGTCGCCTGAACCTCGTCCACCCGGAGCAGTTTGGCGAACACCAGGTACAGCAGCCCGCCGCCCCCGGCGCCCACCACCATGGTGATCAGAGCGGGCAGCAGCGTGTCGGTGCCGATGGCCGCGTCGGCGACGGCGTGCACCGCGTACGCGAACCCGATGAGCGGCCAGATCGCCACCAGCAGCTTCAGGTGGCCGCCGATGATGCGGCGGCCGTCCATGCCGCCGAGCTTGCGGCGCAGCACCAGCCAGCACACGAGGGTGCCGACGGCGTTGGTGACGGCGTACCCGCCGGCCATGCCGACCACGATCCACTTGACGCCGAGCAGGTTGTAGGCGGCGAACGCCAGGATGATGTTGGCGGTGACGGAGACGGCGCCGATCAGCGCCGGGGTCCGGGTGTCGCCGAAGGAGTAGAAGACCCGCAGCATCAGCTGGTAGGTCGAGAAGGGCACCAGCGCGATCGCGAACATCTGCATGACGCGGGCGATCACCAGCGCGTTGTCGGCGCTCGTGTTGCCGTGCGCGAACAGCACCGTGGTGATCTCCGGGCCGAGCACCAGCATCAGCGCCGCCGCCGGCATGATGATCACCGAGGAGAGGCGCAGCCCGCTGGAGAACGCCGACCGGACGTCCGCGATCTTCCCCTCGGCGGCGAACCGGCTCATCCGGGGCAGCAGCGCGGTGATCACCGAGACGCCGACGATCGCGTACGGCAGCTGGAACATCTGGTAGGCGGTGAAGTACGGGGTGTACCCGTAGCCCTCGCCGTAGCCCTTGGCGGCCCCGAGGTCGCCGGCCCGGTTGGCGAGGGCGGTGACGACGGCGAGCCCGGCCTGCGTGGCGACGACGTACACCAGCGTCCACCCGGCCATCCGGCCGACCTGCCCGATCTCGCCGCGCTTGAAGTCCAGGCGGGGCCGCCACCGGAACCCGGCGCGGCGCAGCGACGGCCACAGCGCGACCGTCTGCAGCACGATGCCGCCGGTCGTGCCGGCCGCGAGCACCATGAACTCGGTGTCGGAGATGCTGGACGGGTCGACCTTGCCCGCCGCCATCGCCAGGAACACGCCGCCGACGCCGATCACGACGATGTTGTTCAGGATGGGCGCCCACATCGGGGCGGCGAAGCTGTTGCGGGTGTTGAGCATCGCGCCGGCGAACGCGCCGACGCCGTAGAAGAAGATCTGCGGCAGGAAGAACCGGGCGAACATGACCGCGATGTCGCGCTGGTCGCCCTTGTAGCTGCCCGCGAGGACGTCGATGAACAGCGGCGCGGCGAGCACGGCGACGACCGTCAGGACCGCGAGGCCGATGACCGCGAGCGTGAACACGCGCTGCTCGTACTGGTCGCCGTAGGTGCGGTCGCGTTCCTTCGCCCGCACCAGCAGCGGCACGACGACGCTGGTCAGGATGCCGCCGAGGAGCAGGTCGTAGATCTGGTTCGGGATCGTGTTCGCGGTGTTGTAGGCGTTGGCGAGCGCGCCGGTGCTCAGCGCCGCGACGAGGACGGCGGTGCGCAGGAACCCGGTGACGCGGGACACCAGCGTGCCGACCGCCATGATCGCGCCGGAGCGCAGGATGCCTCCGGACGCGGCCTTGCCGCCGTCGGCGCCGCCGTCCGCGGGGGGCGGGACGTCCACGACGGTCTCGCCCATGGGTCCGCCCCCGCCCGGGAGCGGGATGTCAATCGCGGTCTCGGCCGCGATGTTCGCCGCGGTGCGGGGCGGGGCCGTCGGCCCCTGGCCCGGGTGGCCCGCCGGGTTCTGCGGCGCCGGAGGCCCCTGGGGGTGCTGGGGCGCCGGGGGCCGCTGATGGCGCGGTTGCCGGGGAGGCTGCGGGGGGTACGGGGGCTGCTGGCCCCGTGCCGGGTAGCCCTGCGGCGTCTGCTCCGGGTAGCCCTGAGGCCCGGGACGCCCCTGGGGCCGTCCCGGGGAACCCGGCTGCCCCGGATATCCCTGCGGAGGACGCCCCGGCGGCTGGCCCTGCGGAGGGCGGCCCTGCTGCGGACGCCCCGGAGACGTGCCCTGCAGAGGGCCCTGCCGCGGGTCCGGCGGGGGGCTCGGCTGCGGAGGCCCCTGCGGGCGGTACTCCGGACCCCGGGAACCCGGACCCTGGGAACCCGGGACCGGGGAATCCGTTCCCCGGTTCTCCGGTCTCTGCTGGTCCCACTCCGGTCGACCCGTCACCGGCTGCCTCCGCTTTCCGGCGGCGCCTCGCTCTGATGCCCCGCACTCCGACGCCCACGAAGAGTACGGCAAGTCCGCCACCGGTGATGAGCAGGGAGAGCCGCCCGTAACCCGTGGTGCGGACCATGATGACGACGCTGCTGAAGACCCTGCCCGACGACGGGTCGCGCAACTCCAGCCGGACGTTGAAGGTGCCATTGCCCGCCGCCTGCGCGGGGAACCAGCGCTGCTGCTGCTCCCCCGGGCGGAGGTCGATGACGTCCTCGCCCTTGTCGAGCTTGCCGAGCTGGAGCTTGGCGGGGGTCACGGACGTGGCGACCAGCCGCACCCGGACCGCCTGGCCGTGCAGCGTGTTCTTGACGGTGACCGGCAGCTTGCCGGAACTGCCCGCCATGTTCGCGCGCCGGTTCTTGGTGGTGACGATGCGGACCCGCGCCATCTCGTGGTCGACCTCGTTCGACAGCTCGATCCTGGCGTTGCGGGCGCGGGACGGGCTCGTCCGCCAGGACGCCGACTGGACGCGCAGCAGCGCGCGCTCGTAGGACACGCCGATCGGCGCCGTCATGATCGAGCGGAACCGGGTGGCGCGCCGGGCGATGGCGGCCACCTGGTCGAGGTAGGCGGCGCCGAGCTCGTACTTCTGGTACTCGTCGTTGTAGGCGCGCAGCTCCCGGGCCTGCGCGGGGGCCCGCTCGATCTTGTCGAGGCCGGTCGCGCGCAGCCAGCCGGCGCCCTTGGTGAACTTCAGCAGGTCGCCGGCGAGGCCGGGGGCGGGGTTCCAGGTCCGGTCGGGGGCGATGACGAGGGTGCGCTGGACGTTGGGCGCCTCACCGGCGATCACCGCGGTCTCGGCGAGGAACCGCTGCTCGGTGAGCACCGTGCCGCCGGGGGTCCGCGAGTTCGCGCTGACGATGTCGTTCAGGCCCGAGTCGTAGATCAGCGTCTTGCGGGTGCCCTGGTGCGCCGTCTGGATCGCGCTGGTGGCGTTCGCGGGCGCGCCCGCGGCCGGGTCGCCGAACTGGAGGTCGCTCATCAGGAACGACCCGCCGTTCTTGAGGCCGTACTTGGCGAGCGCGTCGAGCGTGTCGGGGCCGGCGACGCCGTACGGCGGCCACGCGTAGTGCGCGTCGGGCGCGCGGCCGAGGACGTCCGACGCGACGCGGGTGTTGCGCGGGTCGAACGCGGTCGCGAGCGGGGCCGTCATCTTGTTGCGGGCGAGCGCCACGGCGTCGGGGTCGGCGTACGGGAGGGTGAAGTAGCGGCCGCCCTTGGCCGCGTTCCGCAGCGCGGTCAGCCAGGTGCCCGCCGCGTCGCTCTTCTTCATCGTCTTGGCGGCGGTCTGCCCGCCGGGCGTCAGCACGTGGTAGCCGTGCTGCGCGATCTCCTGGACGTCGTCGAGGAGCGCCGGGTCGATCGCCCAGGTCACGGGGGTCTTGGGGTTGGCCGCGGCGGCGCCGACCAGGTCGTTCAGCCGGCCGGTGCCGGCGACCTCCGCGGCGAGCCGGTCGTCGAGGAAGACCGAGTCGCCGGCGCGGTGCTGCTGGTCGGCGAGCGGCAGCACCCAGCCGACGGCGACGGGCTTGAACTGCGTCTGCCTCGGCATGAACGTCACGAACGTCGTCACGCCGCCGACGACCTGCTGCGCGGAGTTGAGGACCTCGACGCCGACCGGGTAGACGCCGGGCGTGGCGCCGGGCGGGACCAGGTGCAGCGCCTTGACCGGGATCTTGAACTGCCAGTCCTGCTTGCCGCCGGCGGCGGCCGCCTGCGGGATCTGCTTGGCCTGGCCGGGGAAGGGGAGCTGGTTCGCCGTCATCCCGGCGTACTGGTCGAGCTGGCTGCGGCTGGTGATCGGCTGGCGGCCGAAGCGGAGGCGCACGGTGGTGCCGGCGATCGGGTGCCCGGACCGGTTCTGCGCCGTGCCCCGGATGTCGAGCGTGGAGCCGGCCTTCAGCGGTTTAGGGCTGACCTTGGTCAGCGCGAGGCCGACCTGGGCGCGGGCGTGCGCCTGGTCGGGGGGTTGCGCCGCGCCGGGCGAGCCGGGCTGCGCGGCCTGCGGCCCCGCGACCCCGGGCTGAGCGGCCTCGGGTTGCGCCGCTTCGGGTTGCGCGGCTCCGGGCTGCGCCGCTTCGGGCTGTGCGGCCGCGCCCGGGAGGAGCGCGGCGTCGGCCGTGCCGGGGAGCGCGGCGGTGCCGGGCGCGGCGGCGAGCGCGGGGCCCGCGCCCACCGCGAGCCAGGGCAGCAGGGCGGCCAGCGTCACCGCGCGTCTGACCGCTCTCACGCCGTGCCCGCCCTCACGCCGTGCCCGCTGACAGGTCCGCCCGGCGGCCGCCCGGCGCCGGGCCGGCCTCGGAGCGGAGGTCGTTTTCCCGCACCACGGCCCCGATGGTAGTCGGGACCGGCCGGGCGGCGGACTTCCGAGGCGGATCAGCCCACCGGATGGCGCCGTCCGGGCGTGTTCGGCCCGCCGCGCCGCGCCGCGTGCGCCGGGACGCCCGCCGCGGCGTCCAGGTCGACCGGCTTGGCCTGGCACAACGCGGCGAGGTCGGGGCGGCGGATGCCGAGCGCCGTGGACGGCTCGCCGGTCGGGGTGTAGACGACGCCGGGACCGGGCGGGCCGTCCACCAGCCGCTGGTCGATCAGCAGCGGCATCGACTCCGGGAGCAGCAGCGGGCAGACCAGCCCGGCCGCGTACTCGGTGACGGCGTTGACCAGGTCGGCGCGGGCCGGGCCGACCCGCCGGGCGCCCATGGCGCGGCGGACCGCCTCGGCGGGCGGCCGGTCCCCCGCCCGGACGATCACCCCGGTGAGGAAGCGCCGGCCCGGACGCGCGTCGTCGGGGCCGGGGTCGTCGCAGGCGAAGACGCGCGTCACCAGGCACCGGTCCGCCGGCAGGCCGAGCGCCTTGGGCAGCTCGTCGGCGTGCGCGATGCCGATGGGCAGGCGCACGATCTCGTGCACGGCCTCCCGCTCGAGCAGCGCGCGGTGGAGGGTGAGCGCGTCCTTCATGATCTGGCTCCGTCCTGCGGGGGGAACGTCCCGCACATCCCCGTGCCGGTCTCCCTGTGCCCCCGTAGGTCGCACTCTGCGGGGAGTGTCCCCACATACCCGAGGTACTCGGATCAACACCCGCCGAACGGCAGGTGAAGGCTTCCGATGCGCCTGAGCCGCAGGTGCGGCGGACCGTACAGCCTGGGGATCCCGCTACCGTGGTGCGTACGGGAGGCTCACCGGCGGTCGCGCCGGCGGCATCGGGGTGCCCAGAACGTGACCCGGGGCCGACGCCGCGTGAAGGGCCCGGACCCGCCGAAAGTCCTTTGTCAGCCCGCTCACCAAGGAAATACGCTCGATGGCCGTGCTCGACCAGGTGCCCGACGACAACGAGAACCCCAGCGCCACGGCGCGGCGCAGGACCGCGATCGCGGAGCTGCTGCGCCGGATAGCGCCGGTCGCCGACGAGCTCGGCGCGCGGTTCGCCGCCGCCGGGCACGAGCTGGCGCTGGTCGGCGGGCCGGTCCGGGACGCGCTGCTGCGCCGCCCGTCCAAGGACGTCGACCTGACCACCGACGCGCCGCCGCAGCGGATCCTGGAGATCATCGACGGCTGGGCGGACGCGGTCTGGACGATCGGCATCGAGTTCGGCACGGTCGGCCTCCGCAAGGACGGCCACGAGCTGGAGATCACCACCTACCGCAGCGAGTCCTACGACCCGAAGTCCCGCAAGCCGGAGGTGTCGTACGGGACGTCCCTCGTCGAGGACCTGCGCCGCCGCGACTTCGCGGTGAACGCGATGGCGGCGCGGCTGCCCGGGTACGAGTTCGTCGACCCGTTCGGCGGGCTCGCCGACCTGCGGCGCAAGGTGCTGCGGACGCCGGGGAGGCCGGAGGACTCGTTCAGCGACGACCCGCTGCGGATGATGCGGGCCGCCCGGTTCGCCGCGCAGCTCGGGTTCACCGTCGCGCCCGACGTCGTCCAGGCGATGAAGGACATGTCCGGGCGCATCGAGATCGTCTCCGCCGAGCGGGTGCGCGACGAGCTGTCCAAGCTGATCTGCGGCCGGTACCCGCGGGAGGGCCTGGCGCTGCTGGTCGACACGGGCCTCGCCGCGCACGTGCTGCCGGAGCTGCCGAAGCTGCGGCTGGAGATCGACGAGCACCACCGGCACAAGGACGTCTACGAGCACTCGCTGATCGTGCTGGAGCAGGCGATCGCGCAGGAGCAGGAGGGGCCCGACCTCATCCTGCGGCTCGCGGCGCTGCTGCACGACATCGGCAAGCCGCGGACCCGCCGGTTCGAGGCCGGCGGCCGGGTGTCGTTCCACCACCACGAGGTCGTCGGCGCGAAGATGACCCGCAAGCGGCTGACCGCGCTGCGCTACCCGAAGGACGTCATCGCCGACGTGTCGCGCCTGGTCGAGCTGCACCTGCGGTTCCACGGCTACGGCACCGGCGAGTGGACGGACTCGGCCGTCCGCCGGTACGTCCGCGACGCCGGTCCCCTGCTCGCCCGGCTGCACAAGCTGACCCGCGCCGACTGCACCACCCGCAACAAGCGCAAGGCCGACCGGCTCCGCCGCACCTACGACGACCTGGAGGCGCGGATCGAGCGGCTCGCCGAGGAGGAGGAGCTCGCCGCGATCCGCCCGGAGCTCGACGGCAACGAGATCCAGGCGATCCTCGGCATCGGGCCGGGGCCGCTCGTCGGCCGGGCCTACAAGTTCCTCCTCGACCTGCGCCTCGACCAGGGGATGGTCGGCAAGGAGGCCGCCGAGCGGGAGCTGCGCCGCTGGGCCGCCGACGAGGGGATCAAGCCCGAACCGCCCGCCGGAGCGTCCCCCGGGGCGGCGGAGGGGGAGGAATGATCCCCCTTCAGCTGGGCCGGATGAGCCCCGCCGAGACCGAGCGGATGCTCGCGTTCGACCGCGACCACATCTGGCACCCGTACGCGCCGATGCCCGCGACGGCGCCCGCCCTGCCCGTCGTGTCCGCGGACGGCGTCCGGCTCACCCTCGCCGACGGCACCGAGCTGATCGACGGGATGTCGTCGTGGTGGGCCGCGATCCACGGCTACAACCACCCGAGGCTGAACGCCGCCGTCACCGGGCAGCTCGGCAAGATGGCGCACGTGATGTTCGGCGGGCTCACCCACCCGCCCGCCGTGCGGCTCGCCGAGCGGCTCGTCGAGCTGACGCCCGAGCCGCTCACGAAGGTGTTCTTCGCCGACTCCGGCTCCGTCGCCGTCGAGGTCGCGATCAAGATGGCGATGCAGTACTGGCGGTCGCAGGGCCGCCCGGAACGGCACCGGCTGCTGACCGTCCGCGGCGGCTACCACGGCGACACCTTCGGCGACATGGCCGTCTGCGACCCCGTCAACGGCATGCACCACCTGTTCAGCGACGTCCTCGCGCGGCAGGTGTTCGCGCCCGTGCCGCCGCTCGGCTACACCGCCGACCCCGACCAGGCGTACATCGACGAGGTCGCGAAGCTCGCCGCCGAGCACGCCCACGAGCTCGCCGGGATCATCGCCGAGCCGATCGTCCAGGGCGCCGGCGGCATGCGCTTCTACGCCCCCGAGTACCTGCGCGCGCTCCGCGAGATCGCCGACGAGCACGGCCTCCTGCTCGTCCTGGACGAGATCGCCACCGGGTTCGGCCGGACCGGCGAGCTGTGGGGCTGCGACCACGCCGAGGTCGTCCCCGACATCATGTCCGTCGGCAAGGCCCTGACCGGCGGGTACATGACGATGGCCGCGACGCTGTGCACCGACCGCGTCGCGCACGGCATCACCTCGGGCGAAGCGGGCGCGCTCATGCACGGGCCGACGTTTATGGCCAACCCGCTCGCCGCCGCCGTCGCGTCCGCGTCCATCGACCTGCTGCTGTCCCGCGACTGGCGGGACGAGGTCGACACCATCGAGGCCGTCCTCACCAGCGAGCTCTCCGGCGCCGAGGAGCTGCCCGGGGTCGCCGACGTCCGCGTCCTCGGCGCGATCGGCGTGGTCGAGGCCCGCGAGCCCGTCGACATGGCCGCCGTCCAGGAGATCGCGACGGCCCACGGTGTCTGGCTCCGCCCGTTCGGGAAGCTGGTCTACGCGATGCCGCCGTACGTGTGCACCGAGGACGAGGTCGGGCACATCGGCTCCGCGCTCTACGCGATCGCCGAGTCCCTCTGACCGCTCTCGCGGCCCGGGGCGAGGGCTGGAGGCGCTGGTCCCGCACCGCGGGGCGGGGGAGGCGCTAGTCCCGCGCCGGGAGGGGTTTCGGGCCGCGGACCGACGCCGTCCAGAACAGCGCCGCGCCCGCCGCGTACGCGGCGACCACCGCGACCAGGGTCATCGACGCGACGCCGTCCGGCGGCAGCCAGGTCGCCGCGAGCGCGGCGGCCGCCGCGAACGTCGTGTTGAACAGCATGTCGTACACCGAGAACACCCGGCCCCGGTACGCGTCGTCGATCGTCTCCTGGAGCGTCGTGTCGACGCACAGCTTCACGCCCTGCGACACCACGCCGAGCCCGAACGCGCCCGCCGTCCACGCCGCCTGGGAGAACGGCAGGCCGAGCAGCAGCATCCCCGCCGACGCGGCGGCCAGCTGCAGCGCGATCCACGCCTGCTTGCTGATCCGCCGCACCACCGGCGGCGTCACGATCGCCGCCGCGAAGTACCCCGCGCCGGACACGCCCAGCATCAGCGCCAGCGTCGCCAGGCCCTCGTCGGCGTCGTCGGCGAAGTGGCCGCGGCACAGCAGCAGCGTCATCATCAGGATGATCCCGTACACGAACCGGTGGAACGAGATCGCGCCGAGCGCCAGCGCCGCCGGCCGCCGGCCCGCGATGTGCCGCGCCCCGTCCGCCAGCCCGGACAGCACCGCGCCGAACGCGTCCCGCACCCCCGGCGCGTCCCGCCCGGGACCGCGGCCCGCCAGCGCCTCCGCCTCCGCCGGGTACGGGCCGAGCAGCCCGCGCGGCAGCAGCGTCGCGATCGCCCCGGCGGCCAGGTACATCAGCGCGGCCGACGCCAGGATCAGCGCCGTCCCCCGCTCACCGCCGCCGAACAGGGTGCGCAGCAGGTAGCCGGCGCCGCCCCCGACGAACGCGATCACCGTCCCGCTCGTCACCGAGAACGCGTTCGCCGTCACCAGGTGCTCGCGCCGCACCACGTGCGGGAGCGCCGCCGACAGCGCCGACAGGAAGAACCGGTTGACGCCCAGCACCACCAGCACGGCCAGGAAGAAGCCGACGCCGTCCCGCCCGGTCGCGACGAGCGCCGCGACGAGCAGCACGACCGTCGCCCGCAGGACCGGCGTCCACACCAGGATCTGCCGCCGCTGCCACCGGTCGATGAACACCCCGGCGAACGGGCCGAGCGCCGAGTACGGGAGCAGCGTCACCGCGAACGCGGCCGCCGCCTTCCCCGCCGTCGCCTGCCGCTCGGGCGAGAAGAACACGTAGCCGGCCAGCGCGACCTGGAAGACGCCGTCGGTGAGCTGGGACGTCAGCCGCGTCGCGTACAGGCGGCGGAAGTCCCGCCCCCGCACGATCGCGCCCAGCTCACCCGCTTTCACCTGATCAAAGTACCCGGGGCGGCGACCTCAGCGGCCCCCGCGACCCGCGCCGCCCGCTCGACGGCCGCGCCGCCGGGACGACCACGGCCCCGCCGCTAGGACAGCCACAGCCTCGTGTAGTCGTAGCCGGCGGCCGTCGGGACGAAGAGGGCCCCGTGGACGCGCTCCGACCGGAAGATCGTGTGGGCGCGGTCGAGGAGCGGGACGATCGCCGCGTCCGCCATGATCAGCTGGTCGGCCTGCTGCCAGTAGCCGGCCGCGTGCCCGGCGTCCGCCGCCGTGAGCGCGCTGTCGATCAGCGCGTTGACCTGCGGGTTGTTGTAGCCGCCGTAGTCGGTGGAGTTCTGCCCGTAGCCGCGCCCGTCGAACAGCGGCTGGATGATCGAGCGGCCGTTGTTGCCGTACCAGTCGGGCGTCCAGCCGGGCGCGGCGATGTCCCACTGGCCCTCGCGGGCGCGCGCGGGCGTCGCGATGGTGCTGGAGTAGAACGAGCCGCCGGTGTCCGGGGTGAGGCGGGTGTCGACGCCGCACGCGGACAGGTTCTCGGCGATGGACTGGGCGATGAGCTTGTGGACGCTGTTGGTGCGGTACGGGAACTTCAGCGTGATCTTCCGATGGTTCGTCTTCGCCAGGAGCTGGCGGCACTTGCCCGGGTCGCCCGACTCGTTCGGCGTCGGGTACGGGTTCGAGGCGGCGTAGCCCGAGTTGCCCGGCGGGATCACGGTGTGCAGCGGCTGCGCCACCGACGGCCCGCCGACGATCTTGATGAGGGCGCTGCGGTCGACCGCGTACTCCAGCGCCTGCCGGACCGCCCGGTCGCCGAGCGCGCCGCCGTTGTTCGGGCTGCGCAGGTTGAACACCAGGTAGGGGCTGTTGTTCGGGGTCTCCCGGATGGCGAAGCGCGGGTCGTCGCGCAGCCGCGGGATCGCCGACGTCGGAACGGGCTGGTCCCACGCGAGATCGGCGGCGCCCTGCTCGATCTGCTGCTGGACCGTCTCCGGCGAGTCCTGGCCGAGGGTGATCTGGATCCGCGCCACGTGCCGCTCGCGGATCGGGTCGGCGTCCTGCCGCCAGGCCGGGTTCCGCGTCAGCAGGTAGGAGATCCCCGGACGGTACTCCTCGAGCCGGTACGGGCCGTCCGAGATCATGTGCTGGCGCAGGTCGGGACTGTCGGGCACGTAAGCGTCGTACTCGCGCGGCGCGGCCGCGGTGAACGGCAGCGACAGCAGGTTGAGGAAGTCGCTGGCCGGGCGCTTCAGCCGGAACACGAGCGTCCGGTCGTCCTTCGCGCGGACCCCCTCGATCGGGTGGGCGCGCTGGTAGGCGGCGATCGCCCGCGCGTCCTTGGCGTTCACGCCGCCGAAGCCGCGGCAGAACCCGTCCATCCCCTTGATCGTCGAGATGTAGTAGCCCTTCCCGGCGGACGGGGACGCCGGGTTGCACAGCCGCTGGAACCCGCGGACGAAGTCCTGCGCGGTCACCGGCCGCGGCGGCGAGGAGTCCCACATGACGCCGTCGCGCAGCCGGATCGTGTAGGTGCGCCCGTCCTTGCTGATGTCGCCGTTCTCCCGGCTGGGCAGCCGGGCCGCGGCGTCCGCCTGGACGGCGAGGGTCTCGGCGAAGTCGTTGGACGCGCGGGTGGCGAACAGCGTCCGGGCGAACGTGCGGACGAGCCCGTACCCGCCGACGCTCGCGACCGAGGCGGTGTCCAGGTGCTCGACGTCGGACGAGCCGACGATCCGGAGCGTGCGGCCGTCGCGGGGCGGGCCGTCGGCGGACGCGCCGTCGCCACCGCCGCCGCACGCGGCCAGCCCGACCGCGAGCCCGGCGATGCCCGCCGTCACCTTGATCACCTCGCGCGCCATGTCGTCCTCCAGTCCGGCACTCGGCAGCTGGTGTGCGATAACCGGCGGTGTCACAGTAGGGCCAGAGCGTGACAAAGAGCCGCTACATCACCGTTTTATGTAGAGAAGTAAGGACGCCCTGACAGCGGGATGTCCACTGTCAGGGCGTCCTTCGAGAGCTTTGTGACGAGACTCTCAGCCTGCGAGGAGGGTGCCCGGCCCGGGGCGAAGACCCCCGGACACCCGGCAAGAGCCGCTCAGCGCTCGACCTCGCCGGCGATGAACTTCTCGACGGCCTGGCGGGCCTGGTCGTCGTTGTACTGCTCCGGCGGCGACTTCATGAAGTAGGAGCTGGCGGACAGGATCGGGCCGCCGATGCCGCGGTCCTTGGCGATCTTCGCGGCGCGGACCGCGTCGATGATGACGCCGGCGGAGTTCGGGGAGTCCCAGACCTCCAGCTTGTACTCCAGGTTCAGCGGCGTGTCGCCGAAGGACTTGCCCTCCAGGCGGACGTACGCCCACTTGCGGTCGTCCAGCCACGGCACGTGGTCGGACGGGCCGATGTGCACGTCGGCCTTCGCCATCTCGTGCGGGATCTGCGAGGTGACCGACTGCGTCTTGGAGATCTTCTTGGACTGGAGCCGCTTGCGCTCCAGCATGTTCATGAAGTCCATGTTGCCGCCGAAGTTGAGCTGGTAGGTGCGCAGCAGCTCGACCCCGCGGTCCTCGAAGAGCTTGGCCATGACGCGGTGCGTGATGGTGGCGCCGACCTGCGACTTGATGTCGTCGCCGACGATCGGCACGCCCGCCTCGGTGAACTTGGCGGCCCACTCGGGGTCGGAGGCGATGAACACCGGCAGCGCGTTCACGAACGCGACCTTGGCGTCGATGGCGCACTGGGCGTAGAAGCGGTCGGCCTCCTCCGAGCCCACCGGCAGGTACGACACCAGCACGTCGACCTGCGCGTCCTTCAGCGCCTGCACGACGTCGACCGGCTCGGCGTCCGACTCCTCGATGATGTCGAGGTAGTACTCGCCGAGGCCGTCGAAGGTGTGGCCGCGCTGGACGGTGACGCCGGTCGGCGGGACGTCCGCGAACTTGATGGTGTTGTTCTCGCTGGCGTGGATGGCCTCGGACAGGTCCATCCCGACCTTCTTGGCGTCCACGTCGAACGCGGCGACGAACTCGACGTCGCCGACGTGGTAGTCGCCGAACTGGACGTGCATGAGGCCGGGGACCCGCGTCTCGGGGCTCGCGTCCTTGTAGAACTCGACACCCTGGACGAGCGAAGAGGCGCAGTTGCCCACACCCACGATGGCTACGCGCACGGAACCCATCCGATTGCTCCTTAACTCTCTTGCGGTTGCGATCCTCGCCCGCCCCGGAGGGCGAACGCCACCACTGGCGGGACCTGAGGTGGAGTTCACCCGTCCCAGGTGGGGCCGCTCCTCAGCGGCCCTTGTCCCGAGGCATGTCCTTGTTGCTTTCGAAAGATCTGGCTTGCTGTTCCTGCTCGGCCCGCTCGCGCCCGATCAGCTCGTTGAGCCAGCGGACCTCGCGCTCGACCGACTCCAGCCCGTGGTTCTGCAGCTCCAGGGTGTAGGAGTCGACCCGTTCCCGGGTCCGGCCGAGGGCGGCGCGGACGGCTTCCAGGCGTTCCTCGAGCCGGCTGCGCCGGCCTTCGAGGATCCGCAGCCGGACGTCGGCGCGGGTGTGCGAGAAGAAGGCGAAGTGCACGCCGAACCCCTCGTCCTCCCACGACGCCGGACCGGCCTCGGTCAGGAGGTTCTGGAGCCGCTCCTTGCCGTCGGCGGTGAGCTTGTAAACGATCTTCGAGCGGCGGCTCTGCAGCGCGAGCGTCGCGTTCGGCTCCTCCGGCCGGTCCTCGACGATCAGCCCGTTGGCGAGGAGCTGCTTGAGGCACGGATAGAGGGTCCCGTACGAGAAGGCGCGGAACATGCCGAGCAGGGTGTTGAGCCGCTTGCGCAGCTCGTACCCGTGCATCGGGGACTCGTGGAGCAGGCCGAGCACGGCGAGCTCCAGCACGCCCGCGCCCTTCTTGCCCGCCATCGCGAGTCCCTCCGCAGAGTCGATGTCTCCGTTCGATGTATCGAGTGAATGTATCGGCTCGATACATCGACAAGATACGTACCGCACCGCATCCTGGCAAGCCGCGCGCCGAAAACAGGGGGCTCGCGGTGATCTACCGGGTCCGGCGCGCGCGGCTTACCCTGCTCGTATGCCGGGGTCGCAGCCGCCCATGAGACGCCGGCTCGTCGTCGACTACGGGCTGGCCAAGCGCGCGGCGCTCGCGGACCTGCGGACCGGGGCCCTCGCGAGGGACGACGCGTGCGACGCGCACCCCTACCTGCTGCGCGCGGCCCGATACCACGGCGAGCCCACGCAGACCCCCTGCCCGGTGTGCGGGCGGGTGCATCTCACCCACGTCACCTACGTGTACGGAGACGAGCTGGGCCGCTACGCCGGACGGGTGAAGGCGACCGCGGAGCTCGCCGAGATGGACCGCGAATACGGCGAATTCAGGGTGTATGTGGTGGAAGTATGCCAAAGTTGCGCCTGGAACCACCTGACCGTGTCCTACGTCCTCGGCCGCGGGGAGCAGCGCCCCGAGCGGTGACCAGCTAAGGAGGATCAGCCGAGGAGAGGGCGTCCGACCAGCAGGAACGGTCTCCGCCCCTGCACCGTGCTCCCCCCGCTCACCAGCCCGCACAGTACTCTTCGGACGGCGCACGAGCCGCCGCGGCACCGGAGCCCCCTTCGGTGCGCACGGCCCGCCGCCCGTCGTCGTCCCCTGTTGATGAGGTCGCGTGAGTAATCCAAGCCAGCCCCGACCGGAGTCCGGGTCGCCAGGGCCGGGCGGGCACCAGATCCCCCGTCTCGGCCGAACCGGCGAACCGGAGGTTCCGGACGCCCGGCGCCGTGCCGGTGACGCCGACGCCGGCGGACCGACGCCCCCGCCTCCGCCGGCCTCGCCCGGCCAGAGCCCCGGGCCGCTCGGCTCCCCGCCGCCGCCCGTGGACCCCGCGGGGATCAGACTCGACGCGACCGCCGTCTTCGGCCCCCCGCCGTCCGGCCCGCCCGCTCCATCGGGTCCGGGCGCGGCCGAGCCCGCGCCACCGGCCTCCGGGGCCCCGCAGAACGTCGACGCCGAGCGCACGCCGAACACCGGCACGTCCGGGCTCCAGCCGCCAGCCGCCCCCGCGCCGCCGCCTCCCGGCCCGGCGAGCCCCTCCGGGCCGCCCGCGCCGATGAGCCCGCAGCCGGGCGCGCCGATGAGCCCGCAGCCGGGCGCCGCCTTCCTGCCGGACGACCCGCTCGGCTCCTCCTCCATGGGCGGCGCCGCCGCAAGCGGTGGCCAGGGCGGCGGGGCCGCCGCGGGCCGAGGCGGCACCCCTAACGACTACGGCGGTGACCCGCTCGGGCAGGGCCCGGCCTTCGGGTCCGCTGCGCCCGCGCCCGGCCCGTCCGCCGGTCCCGTCGGGGATCCCCTCGGCCGGGGCCCGCTGAGCGCTCCCGCCCCGTCCGGGCCCGGCGCTCCCGGCCCGTCCGGCGGCGCCGGTTCCCCCGACCCGCTCAGCGCTCCCCCTGCCAACGCGGGTCCCCCGCCGGGCGGCGATCCCGGGCCTTTCACCATGCCCGACCTCCACGGCGCCGCGGTCTCGCCGCATCCTGGCCCGTCCGGTCCCGGATCCGCGCCCGGCGCACCGCAGCCGAACGGCCCCGCAGGGCCTGGCATCCCGAACGGCCCGATGGGCAGTCCGATGGGCTCCCCCGGTGGTCCCGGCGGCCCGGGCGGTCCGATGGGTCCCGGTGGTCCGGGACGGCCGGGCGGTCCGGCGGGTCCCGGTGGTCCGGGGATGCAGGGCGGTACCGGCGGGCCGGCCGGATTCAACTCGCCCGGCATGCCCGCCGGTTTCGGCGCACCCGGCGGCGCCGGTGGTGCGGGCGCCGCGGGCGGTTCCGGTGCCGGCGCGGGTGTGAGCGCGGGCGTCACCGCGGCGCTCGGCGCCGTCACCGGCGTCCTCGCCAAGTTCCGCAGCGGCGGCACCCCCGGTGGACCCGGCGGCCCGGGAGGTCCCGGTGGACCCGGCGGCCCGGGTGGACCCGGCGGCCCGGGTGGACCCGGCGGTCCGGGCAGGCCCGGTGGTCCCGGTGGTCCCGGGCGGCGGGCCGCGAAGAAGAGCTTCGTCGACCATCTGCGGTCGCGCAGCACCGGCTGGCGGCGGTTCCTGCCGTCGTGGAAGCTCGTGACCGGGGTCTTCCTGCTCGGCGTCGCGGGCGTCGTCACCATGATCGGAGTGGCGTACGCGAACACGCCGACTCCCGCGGAGCCGACCGTCGCGGGCGTCGAGGACCAGGCGTCGATCTTCTACTACACCGACGGCTCCGAGATCGGCCGGATCGGCAAGAAGCGGCAGAGCGTCGAGCTGAAGCAGGTCCCGCCCTTCGTCCAGGACGCGGTGCTGGCGGCGGAGAACCGCAGCTTCCGCACCGACCCCGGGTTCTCGATCAAGGGCACGGGGCGCGCGGTCTGGGTGAACCTGACCGGCGGCCACGGCGGCGGCTCGACGATCACGCAGCAGCTCGCGAAGAACTACTACTCCGACCCGAACAACCGGACGATGAGCCGGAAGTTCAAGGAGCTGTTCATCGCGGTGAAGCTCGACAAGAGCCGCTCCAAGGACGAGATCCTCAAGCTGTACCTGAACACGATCTACTTCGGCCGCGACACCTACGGCATCCAGGCCGCGTCCCGCGAGTACTTCGGCGTCAACGTGTGGCAGCTCAAGCCGGACCAGGCGGCGCTGCTCGGCGGCATGATCCAGGACGCGAACCGGGACCCCGCCGACAAGGCCAACAAGGCGTACGTGACGAGCCGGTACCAGTACACGCTCAAGGGCATGGTCTCGATGGGGAAGATGTCGAAGGCCGACGCCGACAGGTACATGCAGCACGTGCCGAAGGTGAAGGGCGCGGGCACCGGCGACCAGCTGTACGGCGGCCAGCGCGGCTACATGCTGATGCGCGCCAAGGAGGAGCTGCGCCGGCAGGGCATCGACCAGCAGGAGCTGACGACCAAGGGCCTGCGGGTCTACACGACGTTCGACCGCAAGCGGATGGCGATGGCCAAGCAGGCCGCCGAGCACACCGTCACCCAGGTGAACCCGAAGAAGCTCGCGAAGAAGGGCATCCGGGTCGGGCTGGTGTCGGTGAACACCGCGAACGGCGAGGTCGTGGCGTTCTACGGCGGGCCGGACTACCTGCAGCAGGCGTTCGACAACGTGTGGAGCGGGTCGGCGCAGGCGGGGTCGGCGATGAAGCCGTACGTGCTGGCGACGGCGCTGAAGCAGAACTACAGCCTGAAGAGCATGGTCGAGGGCAAGTCGGACACCCCGATCGATCCCTCCACCGGCAACGTCGTCCCGAAGGGGACGCCGGGCGCGGTCGTGGTGCCGAACAGCCATGACGTGGCGCCGGCCGTCGACCTCGTCACGGCGTTGAAGGAGTCGGTGAACACCGCGTTCATCCAGCTCATCGCGAAGGTGGGCGTTCCGGAGACGATCGAGACGGCGGAGGACGCCGGGGTCGCGTCGACCATGCTGGAGGGCTACAAGCACCAGCTGAACCTGGCGCTGGGCGTCAACGACATCCGGCCGGTCGAGCAGGCGGCGGGCTACCAGGCGTTCGCCAACGGCGGCGTGTACCACGAGCCGCACGTGATCCGGATCGTCAAGCAGAGCGACAACCGGACGCCGCGGCTGAAGCCGAAGGTCAGGTCCCGGCGGGTGTTCGACCCGAAGGTCGCGGCGGACGCGACGTACGCGCTGCAGCAGGTCATCAAGAGCGGTACGGCGACGGCGGCGGCGCTGCCGGACGGCCGCCCCGCCGCGGGCAAGACGGGGACCACCGACCGGAACGTGTCGTCGTGGTTCATCGGGTTCGTCCCGCAGGTGTCGACCGCGGTGACGATGTACAACGACAAGCTCGGGCCGGACCACCGCAAGCAGTCGGTGGTGCTGCCGCAGATCGGCGAGGTCGAGGGCGGGACGATCCCGGCGCGGATCTGGCGGTCCTACATGGCGCAGGCGACCCGGGGCATGGACATCGAGCCGTTCCCGAACCCGGTCTGGGGCGGCATCGTGCAGAAGTGGGCGAAGCTGCCGCCCAAGAAGAAGAAGCACGACGACCGGCCGCCGTGGTGCAACAGCCCGATCGGCAAGTACGACCCGCGCTGCAAGGGCGACGGCGGCGGTGGCGGAGGCCAGGGGAACGGGCAGCCGTGCCAGTCGCCGTTCCAGACCGACTGCGACCCGAACAAGCCGCCGAGCAACCCGCCGCCGAAGTGGTGGTGCACGATCCACCGGGGCGACCCCGCGTGCCGCAAGCAGCGGGGCGGCGGCAACCAGCCGAACAGCGCGGCGGTGGCACCGCTGCTGCCGCTCACGAGGCCGCCCGAATGAACCGGCGGCGACCGAACCGGGCACGAGCGAACCGGCCGGGGATGAACCGGCGGGGGCGTCCGCGCACGTATTCATGGCCGACGGCCGGGACCCGTCCGCAGGGAGACGGGACCCGGCCCGCCCCGGCCGCGACCAGAGCCCCCCTCGACGGATCGGGGTGTGACATGAGCCATGTCCGCGGAACGCCGTGCGGCGCGGTGGCGGACGTCGCGCACCCCGATCCGCCGGGGCAGGCCGGGCCATGGCGGGGCTGGTCGTCCCGCCGTGCCGGCCCCGCCCGCCAGCGGTCCGGACATCCCGGACTTGTCGGGCACGTTCCAGTGCGTTCGTCCGGGACGGGGGAGGGCGTCGTTCCTCCCCCGCCCCCCACGCCTCCGGGTGAGCAGTACGCTCGGACGACGCAAAGCCGTACCCCAGTTGATGAGGTCGCGTGAGCAACCCAAGCCGTTACGGACCCGAATACGGAGAGGGCCCCCCTCCGAGGAGGGGCTCCCCCCGCCCCGGCGCCCCGGGCATGTCCCAGGGCGGGCCGCGCGGGGGTCAGGGCATGCCGCCGCGCGGAGCCCAGGGGGCGCCGCGTGGCTCGCAGATGGGCGCGCCGACGCCCGGGAGGGCCGCGCCGCGGCCCGGGGCACGGCCGGGCGGGCGGGGCGCGGGCCCCCCGCGGGCCGGCGGCCCGGGCGGCCCCGGCGGTCCCGGCGGGCGGCGCCGCGCCGCGCCGCCGAACGCGGTGCGATCCGGTCCCGGCGGCCCGGGCGGCCCCGGTGGTCCGGGCGGCCCCGGGGGCCCCGGAGGGCCGGGCGGCCCCGGCGGGGGCGGCGGGCGCAGCGGCCGGCGCGGGCGGCGCAAGGACAAGCCGGAGAAGACCGGCTGGCGGAAGTACGTCCCGAACTGGAA
Organism: Spirillospora sp. NPDC000708; assembly: GCF_040299565.1. Lineage (NCBI taxonomy): Bacteria > Bacillati > Actinomycetota > Actinomycetes > Streptosporangiales > Thermomonosporaceae > Spirillospora > Spirillospora sp. NPDC000708. Next base: position 122,911 of record NZ_JBEPCJ010000003.1, on the reverse strand, counting down.
GATCGTCGTCGCGGTCGTCACGGTGGCGATCCTCGGGTCGGCGGCGCTCGTCGCCGTCGCCTACGCCAACACCCCGATCCCGACGGCGACGCAGGCGGACGCGACCAAGCAGGCGTCGGTCATCACCTACTCCGACGGCAAGACCGCGCTCGCGCGGGTCGGCATGAAGCGCGAGATCCTCCCGCTCAAGGACATCCCGCCCATCATGCAGCACGCGGTGCTCGCCGCGGAGGACCGCGAGTTCTACAACGAGCCCGGCATCTCGCCGACCGGCATCGCCGGAGCGGTGTACCGGGCGGCGACGGGCGGCGACGTCAACGGCGCCTCGACGATCACCCAGCAGCTGGCGCGCAACTACTACCAGGGCCTGAGCCAGAAGCGGACCGTGAGCCGCAAGCTCAAGGAGATCCTGATCTCGGTCCGGATGGGCAACGAGAAGAAGAAGGACTGGATCCTGGAGCAGTACCTCAACACCGTGCCCTTCGGGCGCGGCGCGTACGGCGTCCAGGCCGCTTCCCGCGCCTACTTCCACAAGCCCGTCAAGGACATCACCGCCCCGGAGGCGGCGATGCTGGCCGCCATGATCCAGCGGCCGAGCTACTTCAAGTCCTACGGTCCCGACTCCGACCCGGCCAAGCAGGCGCTCATCTCCCGTTGGAACTACGTTCTCGACGGCCTGGTGAAGAAGCAGTGGCTCCCGGCGGACGAGCGGGCCAAGGCGAAGTTCCCGCAGACGCAGAAGCAGTGGAGCGACATCAAGGACACGGGCCAGACCGGGTACCTCACCGACCGCGTCATCGCCGAGCTCAAGACGCTCGGGATCTCCCAGCAGCGCGTCGAGACCGCCGGCCTGCGGATCAAGACGACCTTCGACCAGGACCTGCAGAACTACACCGCCACGGCCGTCAAGCAGTTGAAGCAGGAGAAGCACTTCAACAGCACGATCCACTTCGGCCTCACCGTGGTGGACCCGAAGACCGGCGGCGTGATCGCCGCCTACGGCGGCCCGAGCTACCAGAAGCAGCAGTTCGACGACTCCTTCCAGGGCGCGGTGCAGCCGGGTTCGTCGTTCAAGCCGATCGTGCTGGCGACCGCGCTCGACAATGGCGTCAGCCTGAAGACGACGATGGACGGCCACTACCGCCGCACCATCAACGGGGCGAAGTTCACGAACGACAGCCCGTCGGAGAACGGCGTCTTCGACCTGAAGGAGATGACGGCGAAGTCCATCAACACCGCCTACGTCGACCTCGGCCAGAAGGTCGGGCTGGACAAGGTGGTGGACATGGCCAAGAAGATGGGCATTCCCGCGAACACGCCGGGCCTCAACCCCGACTACACCTCGCTGCCCCTCGGTGTCATCACCGCGACGTCGGTCACGATGGCGTCGGTGTACCAGACGTTCGCCGCGGGCGGCGTGCACCGGCCGGCGCACGTGATCCAGTCGATCACGGACGCGAACGGCAACCCCGTCCTGAACGACGCGGGCAAGCCGGTGAAGAAGGAGCCGTGGGCGAAGCAGCAGACGCAGGTCTTCGACTCCGGTGTCGCGGCGGACGCCACGGAGGCGATGCGCGGGGTCGTCACGCACGGCACCGGTACGGAGGCGAGCCTCGGCGCCCGCCCCGTCGCCGGTAAGACCGGTACGTCGTCGCAGAACAAGTCCGCCTGGTTCGTCGGCTACACGCCCGAGCTCGTGACGTCCGTCGGGATGTGGCGGTCGAGCAAGGACGGCAAGACCCAGAAGTCCCTGGTCGGCGTCGGCGGCTACAGCCAGGTCTACGGTGGTACCGTCCCGGCCGAGCTGTTCAAGATGGTCATGACCAAGGCGCTGGAGGGCAAGGACATCACGCCGTTCCCGCCGGCGGTCTACGGCGGCAGCATCGCCCCCTGGGCGGCCGCGAAGCCGGAGCCGACGACGTCGCCGACGACGTCCACCTCGCCGACGAACACGCCGACCTGCACCAACAACGGTCAGGGGCAGCAGCAGGGACGGCCCTGCCACACCAAGTCGCCGGACCCGACGAACACCCCGACGGCTCCGAGCGGGACGGGCCAGCCCTGCAACAGCATGGGCATGCCGCTCGGCTGCGACCCGAACCTGCCGCCGAACGATCCGAACGACCTGAAGCGGTGGTGCAGGACGCACCCGAACAACCAGGCGTGCACCAAGGAGCAGGACCCGACCACTCCGAACGGGACCAACTGAGCGCGACCGCGTGCCGCGCCGATGAGTGAGCGGAACGGCCCGGAGCCCACGGCGGCTCCGGGCCGTTCCGCTTTCCTGGGGATTCGCCGGAGGTCTTTCCCGAGGGTTTCCCGGACGTCCGGAGGCGCGGGCGGTGCGCGGGCGCGTTCTTTGCGCGCCGACCAATAGTCTGCTGTCCATGTCGTCGTCTTTTGAGAGGGTCGCGATGGCCGGCGCCGGGGCCGGGAAGGGGCCTGCGCGGGAACACGGCCGGGTGGCGCGGCTCGCGCCGGTCCTGGCTGGCGCCGCGGCCGTCGTGTGCGCGCTCGGCTGGCTGCAGAAGCAGCCGTGCGCCTCGGTGAAGTTCGACTTCATCCAGACGACGAAGAACGCCTGCTACACGGACGTGTATCCGCTGTACTACGTGCGCGGGCTGAACGACGGGAAGATCCCGTACTTCGACTCGTTCACCGGCTCCGACATCCACCACGTCGAGTACCCGGTGCTGAGCGGCGGCTTCATGCAGCTCGCCGCGTGGCTGGTCAAGCCGTTCGGGGCCGGCGAGCGCGGGATGGCGTTCTACAACGTCACGGCGCTGCTGCTGGCGGTGCTGGCGATCGTCGCGGTGCTCGCGACGGCGTACGCGGCGGGGCGCCGGTCGCTGCGCGCCGGGCTGATGGTGGCGCTGTCGCCGTCGCTGCTGCTCACCGCGTACATCAACTGGGACCTGCTGGCGGTGGCGCTGGCGGCGCTGGGGCTGGCGGCGTGGTCGGCGCGGCGCCCGGCGCTGGCGGGCGCGATGCTCGGGCTGGCGATCGCGGCGAAGTTCTATCCGCTGCTGTTCCTCGGGCCGCTGGTGCTGCTGTGCGTCCGCGCCGGTCAGTGGCGGGCGATGGGGCGGATGCTCGCGGGCACCGCCGGGGCGTGGCTGGCCGTGAACGTGCCGGTGATGGTGTTCGCGTGGGACGGCTGGGTCGAGTTCTACAGCTTCAGCCAGAAGCGCGGCATCGACTGGGGCTCGATCTTCTTCGTGCTGCAGGACCACGGGCTGTCCGGTCTCGCGTCCGACACCGACCAGCTGAACCTCGCGGGGACGGGCACGTTCCTGGTGCTCGCCGCCGGGATCGCGGTGCTGGCGCTCGCCGCGCCGCGCCGTCCGCGGCTGCCGCAGCTGATGTTCCTGGTGCTGGTCGCGTTCATGCTGCCGAACAAGGTCTGGTCGCCGCAGTACGTGTTGTGGCTGCTGCCGCTCGCGGTGCTGGCCCGCCCGAAGGTGCCGGCGTTCGTGGTCTGGCAGGCCGGGGAGATCATCTACTTCTTCGGCATCTGGTGGTACCTGATGTCGGTGTCGCTGCAGCTGCCGGGCGCGGACCTGTCGGCGACGCTGTCGGCGGTCGCGCATCTCGACGCCCCGGCGGGAGGGATCAGCCAGGACGTGTACAGCCTCGCGCTGCTCGCCCGGTTCGTGACCGTGCTGGCGATGGCGGTGCTGGTGGTGTGGGACGTCCTGCGCCCGTCCGGCGACATCGTGCGGACGGGCGGCGAGGACGACCCGGCGGGCGGGGTGCTCGACGGCGCGGACGACGTCGTGTCGCTCCGCCGGTGGCGCGGCGCCCGGCACCTCGCCGCCGACGCGGTCTGACACCGCGCCCGGGGCGGTGCCGGGGCGCGGCGTCGGCGGCGCGGTGCCGCGTCAGCGGCGGGTCAGTGGCGCAGCGCGGCGATGAACCACTCGAACACCGGGACCAGCGAGGGCGGGACGGGCCAGCCGTTGATCACGGCGAGCAGCTGCCAGTACCGTTCGGCGCGCCGGTCGCTGCCGACCTCCAGGCGGTGCAGCAGCCGGGCGCGGAAGTCCGGGCCGTCCTGCTCGCCGAACGCGCCGGCGTAGGCGGCGGCGAGGGCGTCCACGACGGGGCGGGCGGCGTCCGACGCCGGGTCCACGCCGTCGTCGATCGCCGCGCTCACCCTCTCGACCGTGACGGCGGTGAGCTCTTGCCCGCCCTCTCGGGAGGCGCCGCGTGCGGACTCCTCGGACTGGAACTCCGCCATCCGCCGGACGGCGGCGCGGAAGTCGGGGTCGCCGACCAGTTCCGCCAGCTCCACCCACGCGTCGACCTGCTCGGGCGACGGGTCGTCGGGCAGTTCCGGCAGCGCCGCGCGCATCTTCGCGGCGAATTCCGGGTGCACCTCCAGCCCGGCGAACGTCTCGTCGACGAATCCGGTGATGATCCGGTTGCGTTCCTCGTCGGACAGTTTGGCGAGCTTGTGCATCAGCTGGACCTCCTCTGGTGCGGAACCGCGCTTCGCCACCGCGCGCAGCACGGCCCGGCGCAGCCGGAGCGTGCGGATCTGCGCGTCGAGCGCCTCGGCGTGCGTCGCCGCGACGTCCCCGACGGTCACCTCGCGGGTCAGGACCCGCCGCACGGTGTCGAGGTCGATGCCGAGGTCGCGCAGCGTGCGGACGAGGTCGAGGCGGGTGGCGGCCGCGATGTCGTAGAGCCGGTAGCCGGCCGGCGACCGGTCGGTCGGCGGCACCACGCCGGAGTCGGAGTAGAACCGGATGGTCCGGACCGGGAGACCGGTCCGCCGGGCCAGTTCCCCGATCGTGTACAGGGTGTCGCCGTCCATGTCCTCCACCTTGCGGGTTCCAGTCGGTGGAGACTCAAGCACAGCCAAAGAGCGCGCACGGGTGTGCCGCGCGCGCTCTCTGCCGGGGGATCGGTCAGCCGGCGTGGGACGGGTCGGCGACGACCGGGGTGGTGCCCTCGCGGCGGGCGCGGCGGGCGTCCTGGACGAACTCCTTGGTGAAGAGCGCGGACAGGGTCGCGACGCCGCCGCGGTGGACGCGGATCTCGCCGTGCTTGATCTCGCCGGTGATCCGGATCCGGCGCCCGCCGCCGTTCTCCCCCGTCCAGTCCTTGACGCGGCCCCGGCCGGTGTAGCGCAGGTCCCAGTGGTCGATCTCGGCGTCCTGCGGGACGAGCAGCTTCACCATCGAGTGGTCGATGCCGACCTCGATCTCGATGTCGCCGTCGGGGATGTGCGGGGAGCGCAGGTCGAGGACGGCCGAGGCGCGGCGGGCGCGCACCTCGAAGCGGCGCGCGCCGGTCCAGTGGCCGAGCCTCTTGACGGAGCCGTAGTAGGCGTGGACACGCTCGGTGGCCTGGTCGGCGGCGGTGTCGGTGCTGTCGGTGCTGTCGGTGGTGGTGCTGCCGGTGGTGGTGGGCGTGGTGTTCATCTCTGGCTTCCTTCGCGGAATCGGGCAACTACCTCGCTCTAAGAGTCGCTCTTTGAAAGAGTCTCTCTATAGAAGAGAGATTAGAGCAGGGGGTGGCGCCCGTCAACCCTCGGTGCCGTCGGATCCGGGCCGCCCCGCCCGCGTCGCGGCAGGCGGGGCGAGGACGCCACGGGATCGCCGGGACGATTGCGGCGTCTTGAGGATTTCGTAGGTGAATGCCGGGGATGATCGCGGCCGGCGGGGCGCGTGGTCCGGAGTGCCCCGCGCGCGGGGAGGACGACTGCCGGGAGACGACGTGAACGCGAATCGAGCACTGGACGAGCTGCTCGCCGGACGGCTGCGGCCGGGCGTCTACCAGTGGCGGACGCCCGCCGTCCCCGGCGCGGTCGGCGACACGACCTGGACGGAACGGGCCGAGGAGGCGGGCTGGCACGCCGTCCACCTGGACGGCCGCCGCGCCCGCGACAAGGACGGGTTCCTGCGGGTGTGCGCGGAGGCCTTCGAGTTCCCCGACTGGTTCGGCGGCAACTGGGACGCCCTGGAGGACTGCCTGTCCGACCTGTCCTGGACGCCCGCCAAGAGCGGCTACCTCGTCCTCTACGAGTCGTGGTCGGAGCTCGCCGACGCCGACCAGAGCGCGTTCCGGACCGTCCTCGACGTCTTCGGAAGCGCGGTCAAGGCGTGGCGCGACACCCCCACGCCCATGGTGGTGCTGCTGGCGAGCGTGGGCGTGGAGGTCGCAGGCGTCCCCCGGCTTGCGTTCGAGTGAAGAAGTCGCTGGTGGGGCGCGGGTCCTAGTAGGTTGTGCTGCCCGCGGCGCTGCCGAACACGATCGCCCACAGCCAGAGGTAGAAGACCCAGACGATCAGCCAGAGGCCGGTCACGATGTAGCCGAGGATCAGGCCGGCCGTGGCCATGCCCTGCCCCTCCTCGTGCGTCCGCTTGATCTGGCTCTGCGCGACGTGCCCGAAGATGATCGCCAGGATGGACGTCGTGCCGCAGCTGACGATGCCGACCAGGCCCAGGACCATCGCCGCGGTCGCCATGCCGTTGGTCCCGCGGCTGACCGGCGCCGGGCCGCCGTAGTAGTGGTGCTGGACCGGCGGCTGGGAGTACGGCTGGGGAGCGTAGGGGTCGTTCGACCCGTAGCCGTAGGGATCGTACGGGGGCTGGGCCATGGGGGGCTCCCGATCGGTTCGCGCGCCCGCCGCCGAGAGGACGCGCGTGCGCTGATGGGCTGAGGTTCCGGATTATGCCAGTGTGACGTGCCATCGCGAGTTTGTCGCCATGCCGGTCGTCACTGGGTTGGATGCCCCGCGGGGCCTCCGGGTTCCACCCTTGGCCTGATCTTGCCAAGAGCGTTCGGCCGCCGCGCGGCGCCGAGCCCGCCGGGCCTCGCAGGTGTCCGCCGGGCCCCGCGGGTGTCCGCCGGGCCGCGCCGGAGACCGGGGAAGGTCAGAGCTCGTCGCGCAGCCAGGAGATGTCGGCGGCCTGGCCGGCGGCGGGCGTCTCCACCACGACCGGCGCGTCCGCCGCCCGCACCACGGTCAGGATCAGCTCGGGGTCGATGCTGCCGCTGCCGAGGTTGGCGTGCCGGTCGGCGCCGGAGCCGAACGCGTCCCGGCTGTCGTTGCAGTGCACGAGATCGATGCGGCCGGTGATGGACTTGATCCGGTCGACCGCGTCGACCAGTTCCTCGCCGGCGGCGTGCGCGTGGCAGGTGTCGAGGCAGAACCCGAGCTTGTCGTCCAGCCCCGGGACGCCGGACAGGACCTCCCACAGCCGGGCGATCCGGTCGAACTTGCGGGCCATGGCGTTGCCGCCGCCCGCGGTGTTCTCGATGAGCACCGGGATCGGGCACTCGGTGCGCTCGAACACCTTGCGCCAGTTCTCGAAGCCGGTCTCCGGGTCGTCGTCCTTCAGCACGTGGCCGCCGTGCACGATCAGGCCCTTCGCGCCGATCGACGCGGCCGCGTCGAGCTGCTGCGCGAGGTTCTTGCGGCTCGGGATCCGGATCCGGTTGTTCGACGTCGCCACGTTGATCGTGTAGGGCGCGTGCACGTAGACGTCCACGCCGGAGCCCTCCAGCGCCTCGACGCCCTGCGGCAGGACGGGCTTCTTCCAGCCCTGCGGGTCGCCCAGGAAGAACTGGACGACGTCGGCTCCGACCGCGCGGGCGTTGTCGAGCGGGTTGGTCTGGTCGACGTGGGCTCCGATGCGCATGGCACCGAGGTTAGCCGCGCCGTCCGACGTTTCGTTCCGCAACGCGCTCCGCCGCCGGGGGCTATGCGCTCCGCCGGGGGCTATGCGCTCCGCCGGGGCGGCGCGGTCATAGCGAGAAGCCGCCGTGGCTGATCGCGAAGCCGGCGCCGACGAACGACCCCACCATGCCGATGACGTTCAGCCAGCGCTCGTTGGTCGTCGCCGAGATCATCTGCGAGACGAGCGCGAGCGGCAGGCCGATGATGCCGACCACCAGGCCGACGAAGTGGGCCGAGGGGACGCCCCCGCCGAGGACGAGCGCGGCGATCCCCAGGGTGAACGCCAGGACGGCGAGGACGTCCTGGAGCCGGTGGCTCTCGGTCTCGGTCCGGCTCTCCGCGGTCGCGTGCCCACTGCCGGCTACCTGCTCTGGCATCCGGACCTCCTCACTTCGTGGTGCCCCGCGCGGTGCGCATGGTGGACGCGGGACCTGACGGACCATGTGCGTAAAGGAATGCCCAGCGGAGCGGAAGATCAACCGGAAGGGGCGCTCGGAAATGTCGGCGGCACCCGGTACGGTCGAACATGGATTCGAGAACACCGGCCGGGATCCGGGGGGACGCCGGGTCCGGGAGGAGCACGACGTGAGGGAGAGCGTGCCGGCCCGCGCGGGCCGGGGAGCGGAGGCGAGGCGATGAACTCCAGCGAACTCGGGGTCATCGGCGACGCGGAGCTCGTCGAGGAGCTGTCCATGCTGACGACCCAGACCGCCCGCATGCGGGCCCGGATGGCCGACATCATGGCGGAGCTGGAGCGGCGGCGCCGCAGCGCGCCCGGCCATCCGGCCGCCCGCCGCTAGCCGCCGTCCGGTCCCCCCGGCCGCCCGGCGCCGGCCGTCGCCGGTCCCCCGGCCGACCCGGAACCGGCTCGTACGCTGCCGACTGTTGGTAGCCTGTACCGGTCCCGCGGCAGGTGCGCCCGGCGAATCCGGGTCCGGCGCGGCCGCGGGGGACGCAAGAGCCCTCCTGTCACGGAGAGACCGTGACCGCCAGTCCAGAGGAGGTAGGGACACAGCATGCGTCGATACGAACTGATGGCGATCCTCGACCCCGGCATCGACGAGCGCACCGCGAACGCGGCGCTCGACCCGTTCCTGAAGGTCGTCAAGGACGGCGGCGGCAGCGTCGAGAAGGTCGACGTCTGGGGCCGGCGGCGCCTGGCGTACGACATCCAGAAGAAGTCCGAAGGCATCTACGCGGTGGTCGACCTGTCGGCTGAGCCTGCCACGGTCAAGGAGCTCGACCGGCAGCTCAACCTGAGCGAGTCGATCCTCCGTACCAAGGTCATCCGCCCCGAGGTCCACTGAGCCCGGCTCAGCCCTCACACCAGCCGGAGCGAGCCCCATGGCAGGCGACACCGTAATCACGATCGTCGGGAACCTCGTCGAGGACCCGAACCTGCGCTTCACCCCCAGCGGCCAGGCGGTCGCGTCCTTCCGCATCGCGTCGACGCCGCGGTTCTTCGACCGCCAGTCGAACGACTGGAAGGACGGCGAGGCGCTCTTCCTCACCTGCAACGTCTGGCGGCAGGCCGCCGAGAACTGCGCCGAGACCCTGCAGCGCGGCATGCGGGTGATCGTGCAGGGGCGGCTCAAGCAGCGCTCGTACGAGACCCGCGAGGGTGAGAAGCGCACCGTCTTCGAGATCGAGGTCGACGAGGTCGGCCCGTCGCTGCGCAACGCCACCGCCAAGGTCAACAAGACCCAGCGGCAGGGTGGCGGCGGCGGCTTCGGAGGCGGCGGCCAGGGCGGCGGCGGCTTCGGCGGCGGCGGTGGCCAGGGCGGCGGTTTCGGTGACGGCGGCCAGGGTGGCGGCGGCTTCGGCGGCGGCCAGCAGGGCGCTCCGGCCAACGACCCCTGGGCCACCGGCGGCGGCGGCGGTGGGGGCGGCGGTTTCTCCGACGACCCGCCGTTCTAGCCGCCCGGCAAGACCGCGCCCGGCAAGACCGAACGACACATCCACGTCCATTCCCGCGTGAGCGGGGCTCTCTCGAAGGAGCACCACGATGGCGAAGCCACCTCCCCGCAAGCCGAAGAAGAAGGTTTGCGTTTTCTGCCAGGAGAAGATCTCCTACGTCGACTACAAGGACACGGGCCTGCTGCGGAAGTTCATCTCCGACCGCGGCAAGATCCGTGCCCGGCGGGTGACCGGCAACTGCACCCAGCACCAGCGGGACGTCGCCACGGCGATCAAGAACGCCCGCGAGATGGCGCTGCTGCCGTACACCAGCACCGCGCGCTGAGGCCGGGGGTAACGATCATGAAGCTCATCCTGACCCAGCAGGTCTCCGGGCTCGGCGAGCCCGGCGACGTCATCGAGGTCCGCGACGGCTACGGCCGCAACTACCTCGTCCCGCGCGGATTCGCGATCCAGTGGACCCGCGGCGCCGAGAAGCAGATCGACTCGATCAAGAAGGCCCGCGCGGCCCGCGAGATCGCGACCGTCGAGCACGCCAAGGAGGTCGCCGGCCAGCTGGCGGCCCTGCGGGTGACGCTGCGCACCCGGACCGGCAGCAACGGACGCCTGTTCGGCGCCGTGACCGCCGCGGACATCGCCGACGCGGTGCGCGCGGCCGACGGCCCCGAGCTGGACCGCCGCCGGATCGAGATCGGCAACCCGATCAAGACGGTCGGCACCCACCGCGTCAGCGTGCGGCTGCACAGCGACGTCAACGCCACGATCGACGTCAACGTCGTCGAGGCCTGAGGCCGCCTGAAGGGCCGAGACCGGAGACCCCCGCCTGACGGCGGGGGTCCGAGGTCGCCGAGGCTCGCGTCGGCCGTCGGCGCACCGCGTTCAGAACGACCCTCGCGTACCGGGATCAACCCGGGCGCGGGGGTCGTTTCGCGTTCCGGCCGGGCGTCCGCTCCCGGTCCGGGTCGTCCCTTGTCCCCGCAATCTCTTGCACAAGAACAGGGCTGCCCCGTCCCGGATCTCTCTGGGTTTCATGTGAAACGTCCCTGAACCGCCCGGTGTTTGGGTGATCGTCTGAGCGGCCATTACGTTCCGTGATCAAAGATCATCGGGGGGCGAAGGGGGACGGTGTTGATCGCGCATTCGGGGGACGGCGCGGCCGACCGGGAACGCGACGGGACGGCGGTGACACGGCGGTCGGCGGTGACGCGGCGGTCGGTGATCGGCGGCGTGGTGGGGGCCGGGCTGCTGGAGGCACTGGCGTTCGGGTCGCCGCTCGGGGAGAGGGCGATGGCGCAGGACGCCCCGGCGGGCCCGGACCTGGACGGCGTGACCGGCACGGTGCCGCCCGACGCGGCGGCCGGCCGCCTGCTCGACCGGCGTGCGCCCCTGTTCACGGCGGACGCACCGCAGATCTACACGCGCGCCCAGTGGTCGGCCCGGCCGCCCAAGCGCGCGGCGAAGGTCCTGGACCGCGCGCCGGACCACATCGTCGTGCACCACACCGACACGGGGAACTCCACCGACCTCTCGGTCGGGCACGCGTTCAGCCTGTCCCGGTACATCCAGAACTTCCACATGGACAAGCGCGGCTGGGACGACAGCGGCCAGCACCTCACGATCAGCCGGGGCGGCGCCGTGATGGAGGGCCGCAACCGCAGCCTGGCGTCCATCCGGGCCGGCGACCTGGCGGTGGGCGCCCAGGTGCTGCACAACAACGAGCACACCCTCGGGATCGAGAACGAGGGCAACTACATGACGACGGCGCCTCCCGACCGCCTGTGGACCTCCCTGATGGAGGTGTGCGTGTGGCTCTGCCGGGCGTACGACCTGGACCCGGCCGAGGCCATCGTCGGGCACCGCGACTACAACGAGACCTCGTGTCCGGGCGACGTGCTGTACTCGCGGCTGCCGGCGCTGCGCCGGGCGGTCGCGGACCGGCTGGAGGGCTCGGCGGCGGCGCCGAAACCGAAGAGCAAGCCGAAGGGCAAGCCCAAGGCGCCGCCGAAGCCGAAGCACAAGCCGAAGCACAAGCCGAACGGCGGCGACGACTACGGGAACCCGAGCCAGTACTACCAGGGCGACGACGACTGGCCGGGGCTGCTGAACCTGAACTGGTGATCGCCTGCGGGGCGGCGGGCGGCGGGCCGGTCAGTTCTCGGGCGTGGTGTAGCGGGTGCGGCGGCGGGCGATCTCCGGGTCGATGCCCTCGACCAGCGACCAGATGCCGGCGACGCGTTCCACCAGCGTCTCGGGCGGCAGCCCGGCCAGGCCCTCCGCCGCCAGGTCGTCGATCGCCTGCGTGAGCCGGGCCATCCGCTCGCCGTGGGTGGAACACATGTTCGAATAGTAGCGAGTGGGGCGGGGGAGGCGGGTGGGCTTCCGGAAATCCTCCGCCGCCCCGCCCGGCACCGCTACCGGACGGCGCCCGTCACCATCCACCGGTCGCCCCGGGCCCGCAGGCCCAGCGTGACCATCCGCGTCGCCATCCACAGCCCGATCGCCCCCCACAGCCCGACGATCCCCGCGTCCGCCCGGTACAGCAGCAGCGCCGCCGGAAGGAACACGACCGTCGCGACCAGCGTCGTCACCGCCAGGTAGGCGCCGTCGCCCGCGCCGATCAGGATCCCGTCGAGGACGAACACCACGCCCGCGACCGGCTGCAGCACCGCCACCAGCAGCAGCGACGCCAGCAGAAGGCGCCGGACGTCGCCGTCGGAGGTGAACAGGTCCGGCAGCCACGGCCGCACCGCGAGCACGGCCAGCCCGAACACCACCCCGCACGCCACGCCCCAGCCCACCATCCGGCGGGTGACGTCGCGGGTCCCGGACACGTCCGCCGCGCCCAGGTACCGTCCGGTGATCGCCTGGCCCGCGATCGCGATCGCGTCCAGGGCGAACGCCAGCAGCGTCCACACCTGGAACCCGACCTGGTACGCGGCGATCTCCGCGTCACCCATCCGCGCGGCGATCGACGTCCCGACGATCAGCACGATCCGCAGCGCCGCCGTCCGCAGCAGCAGCCCGAGGCCGGCCGTCGCGGACGTCCGCAGCCCGGCCCAGTCCGGGCGGACCGGCGCGCCCTCCCGCCGCGCCGCGCGCAGCACCACCGCCACGTACACCGCCGCGCTGCCGGTCTGCGCGAGCACGGTGCCCCACGCCGACCCGGCGATCCCCCACCCGAGGACCAGCACGAACACCGCGTTGAGCAGCAGGTTCAGGGTGAACCCGCCGATCGAGACGGCCAGCGGCGTCCGGGTGTCCTGCAGGCCGCGCAGCACGCCCGTCCCGGCGAGCACCAGCAGCATCGACGGGATCCCGAACAGGCTGATCCGCAGGTACGTCTCCGCGAACGGCGCCACCGACGCGGACGCGCCGAACGCGTCCACGATCGGCGGGATGAGCGGCCAGCCCGCCGCGATCAGCACCGCGCCGATCGCGACCGCCAGCCACATCCCGTCGATGCCCTGCCGCACCGCCGCCCGCCGGTCCCCCGCGCCGATCTGCCGCGCGACGCCCGCCGTCGTGCCGTAGGCGAGGAAGACGCACAGGTAGACCAGCGTGTTCAGGGCCTGCCCGGCGACGCCGAGCCCGCCGAGCTGCGCCGTCCCGAGATGGCCGACGATGGCCGAGTCCGACAGCAGGAACAGCGGTTCCGCGACGAGGGCGCCGAACGCCGGCACCGCCAGCCGCAGGATCTCCCGGTCGTGCCGGCTCGCCCGGAACCTCACCATGCGCTCCCCGGCCTCTGTAACTCTTCAAAGAAGTTCACACCTTACAGCACCCGGATCGCCCGACTTTCTCTTCCCCACACCCGGTGGACGACGTTTCCGCAGCTCACGACCTGCCGCCAAAAGCAGCGGGCGAACTTTCCCCAGAGTTGTCCACAGGTCGTGCACAACGTGTCCCGCGTGTCTGCACAGGTATTCCACAGGTTCGTCCACACGCTGCTTTGCCCCCGCCCGCGTGGGCTCGGGAGAATGTCGGACGCCTGAGGTAGACGTGATGAGGAACGGTCGGCGATGGGCGGACGGGGCGCCCGGCGGCCGGGAGGAAGGGGGTGCGCCAGGTGAGCGTGACCGAGCTCGGACCGCACGAGCAGGAGTTCGAACGCACCCCACCGCACGACATCGCGGCCGAGCAGGGCGTCCTCGGCGGCATGCTGCTCTCCCAGGACGCCATCGCCGAGGTCGTCGAGGTGCTCCGCACCCAGGACTTCTACCGCCCCGCGCACCAGATCATCTACGACATCGTCCTCGACCTGTACGGCCGCGGCGACCCCGCCGACGCCGTCACCGTCGCCGGCGAGCTCACCAAGCGCGGCGAGATCGGCCGCATCGGCGGCGCCCCCTACCTGCACACGCTCATCTCTTCGGTGCCCACCGCCGCGAACGCCGGCTACTACGCCAAGATCGTCCACGAGCGCTCGGTGCTGCGCCGCCTCGTGGAGACCGGCACCCGCATCGTCCAGATGGGCTACGCGGCCGACGGCGCCGACGCCGACGAGGTCCTCGACCGCGCCCAGGCCGAGGTCTTCGCCATCGCCGAGAAGCGCGCCGGCGAGGACTACGTGCCGCTCAGCGAGATCATGCCCGGCGCCCTCGACGAGATCGAGGCGATCGGCAGCCGCGGCGGCCAGATGGTCGGCTGCCCCACCGGCTTCGCCGACCTCGACGCCCTCACCAACGGCCTGCACCCCGGCCAGATGATCGTCGTCGCAGCACGACCTGCCATGGGCAAGGCGCTAGAGCTGGACACGCCGCTCCCGACTCCCACCGGCTGGACGACGATGGGCGAGGTCAAGGTCGGCGACCGGCTCATCGGGGCCGACGGCAGGCCCACCCGCGTCGTCGCGGCGACCGAGGTGATGCACGGCCGCCCCTGCTACGAGGTCGAGTTCTCCGACGGCGAGGTCATCGTCGCCGACGCCGAGCACCAGTGGCGCACCATCACCGACGACGGGCACGGCGCGTTCTTCACGGCGCGCGCGCACGGCACCGGAACGGCCGAGCACCCCGCACCTCGGGACGGCACACCGCCCACCGGCTGGGGCCCGCACGCCCGGCACGGCGCGGCCCCGCGCCGGAGGGCCGCCGCGCACCTCACCGCCCGCACCCCTGTCCCGGTCGGCGCCGCCGTGACTCCGCGGGCCGCCCAGGTCACCGTGGAGGCGGCCCGCCACAGCGGCACCGCCTGCCGCGACCGCCGCGCCGGCGCGCGCGCGGGCGCCCCGTCAGGACGGGCCCGGATCCGGACGACCGAGGAGATCTTCTCCGACCTGCGCCGCGGCGCGCGCCACGCCGTCGAGGCCGCCGCCGCGTTCGACCTGCCCGACGCCGACCTGCCCGTCGACCCGTACGTCCTCGGCGTGTGGCTCGGCGCGGGCGAGGACGGCGACGGCCGCATCGCCTGCCTCGACGGGGCCGTCATCGCCCAGATCGAGCTGACCGGCCAGCCGGTCGTCCCCGAACCCCTCCCGGGCTGCTACGCCCTGCCCGGCCTCGACGGCCGGCTCGCCGCCCTCGGCCTGCTGGACGGCAGGCACGTCCCCGCCGCCTACCTGCGGGCGTCCTCCGCCCAGCGGCGCGCGCTGCTGGCCGGGCTGCTCGACGTGTGCGGCAAGACGTCCCCGGCCGGGCGCGTCGACGTCGCCCTCCCGTCCGCGCGGCTCGCCGGGGGGATCCGTGAACTCCTCGTGGGCCTCGGCCACCTCGCCGCCCTCGACCCGCGCGACGAGCCGGTGCACCACGTCGCCTTCACCCCGCACGAGCCGGTGTTCCGGGCCCGCCGCGAGGCCGACCGGCACCGCCCGGCGCGAGTGCGGTACATCGTGGACGTGCGGCCGGTCGCGAGCGTGCCGGTGCGGTGCGTCCAGGTCGACAACGCCGACCACATGTACCTCGCCGGGCGGTCCTGCGTCCCGACGCACAACTCGACGCTGGCGCTCGACTTCGCCCGCGCCGCGTCCATCAAGCACGGCCTGACCTCGGCGTTCTTCAGCCTGGAGATGGGCCGCAACGAGATCACGATGCGGCTGCTGTCGGCGGAGGCGCGCGTGGCCCTGCACGCCATGCGCTCCGGCACCATGCAGGACGAGGACTGGACGCGCCTCGCCCGCCGGATGAGCGAGGTCGCCGAGGCGCCGCTGTTCATCGACGACTCGCCGAACATGTCGATGATGGAGATCCGGGCGAAGTGCCGGCGGCTGAAGCAGCAGCACGACCTCCGCCTGGTGATCATCGACTACCTGCAGCTGATGACGTCCGGCAAGCGGGTCGAGAGCCGCCAGGTCGAGGTGTCGGAGTTCTCCCGTTCGCTGAAGCTGCTCGCCAAGGAACTCGGCGTCCCCGTCATCGCGCTGTCGCAGCTCAACCGTGGCCCCGAGCAGCGAACCGACAAGAAGCCCATGGTGTCCGACCTGCGCGAATCGGGATCCATCGAACAGGACGCGGACATGGTGATCCTGCTGCACCGCGAGGACGCCTACGAGAAGGAGTCGCCGCGCGCAGGCGAGGCGGATCTGATCGTCGCGAAGCACCGCAACGGCCCCACCGCCACCGTGACGGTCGCCTTCCAGGGCCACTACAGCCGCTTCGTCGACATGGCCCAGTAACCCCACGTCCCCGAGGCCCCGGGACCAGCGGGGACGTGACGTCCAGGATGAGCAGGGCGGCGTCCTCGATGCCGTCCTGCGTCTTCGGCCAGCGGTTCTTGCGGGTCGCCACGCCACGACTCTAGTGATGCGGGTGTTCGGGGGAACTTGCGTGGATTCGGTCGCGTCCATCTGAGGGTGCGGGGGAGTCGGTGGGCGTGCGTGGTGGCCGTTGTCGCGGCGGTGGCGGGGGCCGTCGGGCTGGGGACGGCGGACCGGGGGATCGAGCGGCGGTCCGCGGTGGTGTCCGGGGTGCCGGTCGAGGTGGTGCGGCCGGACGGGGCGGCGGGACGGCTTCCGGGAGTGGTGGTCGCGCCCGGGCTGTCGGCGAGCATGCAGCTCATGCGGGGGTTCGCGGACACGCTGGCGCGGCGGGGGTACGTGGTCGAGCTGGTGGACCTGGCGGGCGGCGGCGCCAGTACGGAGCGGTTGCCGGGCCTGGGAGACGGGCCGGCGGCGGAGGCGCGGCTGGACCGGGACTTGGACGTCGCGGTCCGGCATCTGCGGGCCGCGCCGGGGGTGGATGGAGGCCGGATCGGTCTGCTCGGGCATTCGATGGGCGCGGCCGCTGCGGTGCGTTACGCGAGCGCGCATCCGGACGTGGGGGCGACCGTGGCGATCTCGCAGGGGACGATGCCGTTCGCGGCGACGAGCCCGCGGGATCTGCTGCTGGTCGCGGGCGGGTTCGAGTTCGCCGGCTACCGCGACGGGGCCGTCGGCGGGTTGCGGGCGGCGTATCCGCAGGGGCGGACGGGGGTCACGTACGGGGATCCGCGTGCGGGGACGGCGCGGCGGGCCGTCATCGTGGGCGGCGCCGAGCATGTGGGCGTCCTCTTCCAGCCGCGGACGCACCGCGAGGTCGCGGCGTGGTTCGACCGGGCGTTCGGGCGTGGCGGTGGGACGCCCCGCGTCGGGATCCGGCCCTTCCAGCGAGCGGGTTCGGCGATGCTGCTGCATCTGGCGGCGGTGCTGAGCTTCGCGGCGATCGCGTCGGCGCTTCTGGGACGGCCCACTGGTGAGCGCGGCGCGCGCGCGAAGTTGCCTTTGAGGCTCGTGCTGGGGGTGCCGGTGGTGGCCGTTCTTGCGGCGGTCGGGGTCGTCGGGGCGATTCCGCGTGGGGTGCTTCCGGTCGGGATCGCGGGGCCGCTGGCCGGGTTCTTCGGCGTCGTCGGTCTCCTGTGCGCCGCATTGCCCGTCATGCAGGGGAAGGGGCGTGACGGCGGACGGCCGCGGATCGTCGCGTCCGCCGCCGTGCTGGTCGTGCTGACCGTGGTGTCGTTCGCCGTGCCCGCTCAGCTGGGGTGGGCGCACGCCGTTCCGGTGGGGCCGAGGGTGTGGGTGCTGATACCGGTCGCCGTGTGCGCCATGGTGTTCTTCGCCGGGATCGAGTTGCTGTGCGACGGCTACAGTGCGCGCGCCGCCGTGCTGATCCACGCGTGGACGGCGGCGGGCGCGCTGGCGGGTCTGGGGGTCGCCGCGGTGTTCGGGCTGGTGTCGTGGTTGGTGCTCCTGGTGGCGCCGCTGATCGCGGGGTTGCTGGTCTGGCAGGGCGTCCAGGCGGCGGCGCTGCGCGCCGTCCGGGCGCCGGTGTGGGTGCCGGCGCTGGTCGGCGGCGTCCTGCTGGCCTGGCCGATCGCCGTGACGATGCCGATCGGCTGACCGGCCTCAGCGGGCGGGGCGTTCGAAGATGAGCTCGCGGCCGTCCTGTTCGTCCCACTGCTCGCCGACGTGGCGGAATCCGTTGCCGGCGAGCGTCGCCAGGGACGCGGCGTTGTCGGGGCTGATCGTGGCCCGGACGGTCCGCACGGACGGTTCGGCGGCGGCGCGGGCGAGGAGCGCGGCGAGCATCGCGGTGGCGTGGCCGCGGCGCCGGTGGGCGGGGTCGACGGAGTAGGCGATCTCGACGGTGCCGTCCTCGTCGGGCGCGGAGTGGAAGCCGGCGTGGCCGACGACGGCGCCCTCGGGTTCGGCGACGGCGGCGCGGACGATCCAGGCGGCGTCCTCGGGGGACCGTTCCAGCTGGTCGAGCCGGTACCGCCACAGCAATCGCGCGTCCTCGCCGAGGAAGTACGCGGTGAGGGGGGCTCCGGCGAGGGCGGAGGCGGTCGCGAGGTCGCCGTCCAGCAGCGCGGTCATCACGGGGGGCGGCAGTTCGACGAAGCGGAGGGTCACGGGCGGCTCCTGGCGTGGTGGTCGGTGACGCGGGTGAGCATCTCGGTCAGCTGGGCGCGTTCCGGCGGGGACAGCGGCGCGAGCAGCTCGTCCTGGATGCCGTCGAGGACGCGGTCGAGTTCGCGCAGGTGGCGGCGCCCGGCGGGGGTGAGCGTGATGATGTTGCGGCGCCGGTCGGCGGGGTCGGGTGCGCGCTCGACGAGCTTCTTGCCGGCCATCTGGTTGAGCGCGGCGACGACGTCGCTGCGGTCGATGGCGGCGCGGCGGCCGAGGTCGGCCTGGCTGGCGGGGCCGTACTCCTCGAGCGTGGCGAGCAGCCGGTAGTGGTAGCCGCGGGCGCCGGCGGCGGCGAAGCGGTCGGCGACGAGCCGGTGGCTGTGCGCGGACGCCTGGTTGATCAGCCAGCTGGCGGCGTGCCGGAGCCGCTCGGGCTGCCGGGCGTCGTCGGTGATCATGCGGACCAGTCTACTTGTTGGCATCACCAATGAATAGCTGTACTGTTGGCTCTACCAACGTTGGCGATGCCAACGAACTAGGAGGAGTCATGGAACAGCGCGACCGCGACGAGCTCACCGACCTGATCGGGCGGCTCGGGCTGTGGCTGGACGGCAAGCACTTCGACGACCCGCGCGCCGTCTTCACCGAGGACGCCGAGGTCACGACCCCCGGCGGGACGTCCAAGGGGGCCGACGCGCTCGCCGCGCAGGCCCGCCGCAACCACACCGTCCCGACCCAGCACTTCGTCACCAACCCGCTCATCGAGATCGACGGCGACCGGGCCGCCATCGGCGCCAACCTGCTGGTCGTCTTCGCGCACGAGGACGGCCCGCGCGTGCTCGGCGAGCGCTACGACCTCCAGGCCGCGCGGACACCGGACGGCTGGCGCGTCGCCGGCGTCCGCTCGACCCTGATCTGGGACCTGCGGGCCGCCTGACCCGGTCAGGGCGCGGTCAGCCGCTCGGACAGCTCGCGGAGGCGGGCGCGCGCCCGCGGGTCGTAGGCCTGGCCGTCCGCGCGGGACTCGCGGAGCCCGTCGAAGAACCGGCCGGACACCTCGTCGAGGGCCGGGTCGGTGACGAGCCGGTGCGTCGCGCGGACGCCCTCCTCCAGCGTGCTGATCGGCGAGGCGACCATCTTCGTCGGCATGTAGGTGGCGGGGTGCAGGGCGTTCGCGGTGACGCCCGTCCCGGCCAGCTCGTCGGCCAGGTCGATGGTGAACAGGATCTGCGCGAGCTTGCTCTGGCAGTACGCCCGCGTCCCGCTGTAGCCGCGAGTGATCATCGGGTCGTCGAAGTCGATGGCGGTCTGGCCGAGGCTGCTGACGTTGACGATCCGGGCCGGCGCCGAGGCGGTCAGCGTGGGCAGCAGCAGCCGGGTCAGCAGGTACCCGGACAGGTAGTTGACCTGGAAGGTCAGCTCGTGGCCGTCGGCGCTCTCGCGGCGCGGGCCCGCGGTGCCGATGCCCGCGTTGTTGACCAGGACGTCCAGCCGGGGATGGTCGGCGCGGACCGCCTCGGCGAGCGCGCGGGTCTCGGCGAGCGACGACAGGTCCGCCCGGTACCAGGACGCCCTGCCGCCGATCTCCTTGAGGGTCTCCGCGCCGCGCCGGTCGTCGCGGCCGTGCACCAGCACCGTCGCGCCCTCGGCGGCGAGCTCGCCGGCCAGGGCGCGGCCGAGTCCGTCGGTCGCGCCGGTGATCAGGATGGTCTGCTGGTCGATGGGACGCATGATCCCATCGTGCTCGGCCGGCGGCGGACGTAACCAGGGCGTGCCCAGCCTGGTATCCGGACCACCAGGCTGGACGGCCCCGGGCGGGCGGGTCACGGCCGGTCGAGGAAGTCCCGGACGAGCTTGACGAACTCGTCGGGGCGCTCCGCCATCACGACGTGGCCGGTGTCCAGCTCGGCGTACTCGCTGCCCGCGATGGCCGCGAACAGCTCCCGGTGGTTCTCGACCGGGATCGTCTGGTCGCGGGTCGCGCCGACCACCAGCGTCGGCGCCGTGATCCGCGGCAGCAGCCCGCGGATGTCGAGCCGCCGGACGAGGTCGAGCTGCCGGAGCAGGCCCTCGGTGGGCCGCATGAACGCGTTCGCCTCCTCGACGGCGTCGTGCCCGATCTGGTTGAGGAACGGGCGGCTGTACGCGGTCAGCGTCGCGAACCGGCCGAACCCGTCCGGGACGTCCGCGAGGGCCAGCCAGGTGGTCATGTGCTGCCGGACGTACTCGTCGCCCGCGTGGGTCAGGCCCGCGACGGGCACCAGCCTCCGCACGAGGTCGGGGCGCAGCGCCGCCGCGGCCGCGACGGTCGGCGCGCCGAGCGAGAACCCGACGACGTCGGCCGGGCCCGCCGCCGCGTCCTCGATCACCGCGTTGACCTGCTCGGCGAGCGTCTCGATGGTCAGCGGGGCGCCGTCGTCCTCGGCGGGGACGCTGCCGGACAGGTCGGGCAGGATCACGGTGCGGTGGCCGGTGAACCGGTCGAGGAGCCCGTCCCACATGACCGAGCCGGGTCCGGCGCCGTGCACCAGGAGCAGCGCGGGGCCGGAACCCTCGGTGCGGTAGGGCACGCGGGCGTTCCCGACGGTGAGCGTCGCCATTTTCGGCCGTCCTTTCGGTGGTGGTCGTTCCTGTCCGGATCGGGTCCGGACGTTCTCGACGCTGCCACCGGCGGTCCGCGATGAGGAGCGGACCGCTTTGGCTAGGACAAGCGATCCCAGTCTCGCCCGTTCTGACCTGCCGTCCGGGGCGGAATCATGGGGGCATGGAGATGGACCGGACGGAGCTCGCCGACTTCCTCCGCCGCTCGCGCGAGCGGCTGCGCCCGCAGGAGGTCGGCCTGCCCGCGGGGCCGCGCCGCCGCACGCCGGGCCTGCGCCGCGAGGAGGTGTCGCAGCTCGCGGGCATGTCCGCGGACTACTACATGCGGCTGGAGCAGGCCCGCAGCCCGCAGCCGTCGGTGCAGCTGCTCGGCGCGCTCGCCCGCGCGCTGCGCCTCACCGCGGACGAGCGCGACCACCTGTACCTCCTCGCCGGGCACCGGCCGCCCGCCGGGCCGTTCGCGGGCGAGCACGTCCGGCCGAGCCTGCTCTACCTGCTGGACCGGCTGCACGAGACACCCGCGCAGATCATCGGCGACCTCGGGGACCTGCTCGCGCAGAACGCCCTCGCGCAGGCCCTTTTCGGCTGCGTGTGCACGGTCGAGGAGCCGGACCGGAACATCGTGTGGCGGTGGTTCACCGACCCGTTCGTCCGGTCGGCGTACCCCGAGGAGGAGCACGAGCACTACAGCCGCCTGCACGTCGCGCACCTGCGCGCCGCGGCGGCCCGCCGCGGCAACGACGCCGCCGCGTCCGCGCTGGTCGAACGGCTGCACGGCGCGAGCGAGGAGTTCACCCGGCTCTGGGAACGGCACGAGGTCGCCGTGCACCGCAGCAGCCGCATGAAGGTCCTGCACCCCGAGGTCGGCGCGATCGAGTTCGACACCGAGGCCCTGCTCACCCCGGCCGAGGACCAGCGGGTGTTCGTGTTCACCCCGCCGCCCGGCACCGCCAGCATCGAGGCCCTCGAACTCCTGCGCGTCATCGGCCCCGAGACCGCGCACCGCAGCCACGCGTGACCGGCGACGCCTAGCGGGCGGCCACGAGCCGCCACAGCGACGTGGTCTCGGACGACCGGGCGGCGTGGAGCGGGTCGTCCTGATCGGCGGCGCGCGGGTGCGCGGGCCGGGTGTCGAGGCGCCCGGCGACGGCCAGCCCGGCCGCGTCGACCAGCCGCAGCAGATCGTCGCGGGTCCGCAGGCCGAGGTGTTCGGCCAGGTCGGACAGGATCAGCCAGCCCTCGCCGCCCGGTTCCAGGCGGTCCGCGAGGCCGGCGAGGAAACCGCGGAGCATCCGGCTCTCCGGGTCGTACACGGCGCGTTCCAGCGGCGTGGTCGGCTTCCCCGGAACCCACGGCGGGTTGCACACGACGAGCGGGGCGCGCCCCTCCGGGAACAGGTCAGCCTCGACGAGTTCGACGTGTTTCGCGACATCCAGCCGCTCGATGTTCTCCTGGGCGCACGCAAGCGCGCGCGGGTCCTGGTCGGTCGCGACGATGCGCTGCACTCCACGGCGTGCCAGCACCGCCGCGAGCACACCGGTTCCCGTACCGATGTCGAACGCGACCGTGGTCGCGGGCAGCGGCGCCTGCGCGACCAGGTCCACGTACTCGCCCCGCACAGGGGAGAACACCCCGTAGTGCGGGTGGATACGGTCGCCTCCCAGCGCAGGGATCGGAACGCCCTTCTCGCGCCATTCGTGCGCGCCGATGAGGCCGAGAAGCTCCCGCAGGGACATGACGTAAGGCTCGTCGTCCGGCCCGTACGCCTCCGTGCACGCCTGCGCCACGTCCGGTGCGCGCCGCAAGGGGATCGTGTGGCCGGGCTCGAACGGGATGAGCAGCATGCCGAGCGTACGGGCGCGCTGCGCGCGCGCCTGCCGGTAGAGGTGGAACGCCTGCACCTGCGACGGTTCGGGTTTCCGCTTGCGCTTCCGCGGCGTCCGGTCGGCGCGCCGCGCCATCGCCGTGAGCAGCTGCCGCGCGTTCTGGAAGTCGCCGCGCCACAGCAGCGCCGTCCCCTCGCACGCCAGCCGGTACGCCTCGTCCGCGCGCGTCGCGTCGTCGGCGATCACCACGCGGCGGGGCGGGGCGGCGCCGCTCTCCGACCGCCACCGCGCCGAGCGGTCCCGGCCGTCCTCGCGCCAGCCGATCACGGTCCGCTCGTCCACACCGAGCAGGGTAGCGGCGGCGAGGGGGCCGATGGGACGATCACCCCATGCGTCTACCAGGTCCGTTGCACGTGCTGAACGAGGGCCTGGCCTTCGTCCTGGAGCTCGCCGCGCTGGCCGCGCTGGCGTGGTGGGGCTTCACCGCGGGCGGGAACGTGATCGTGCACGTCGTCCTCGGCCTCGGGACGCCCGTGGCGGCGATGGTCCTGTGGGGGATGTTCGCCGCTCCCCGCGCCCGCTTCAAGGTCGCGTTGCCGCTCGTCCTGCTGGTGAAGGCGGTCGTCTTCGGCGCCGGGGCGCTCGCGCTCTACGGCGTCGACCGGCCGGCCCTCGCGGTCGCGTTCGCCGTCGTCGCGCTCCTCAACACCGCCCTCGCCACCCTCGATCGCGACGCCGCCTTCCGCACCGCCTCCCCATGAGCTGATCCCCGGCACGCGCCCGCGGGGCCGGGAATCGGCCGAGGTCAGTCGGCGGCTTCCGCGGACTCCTCGGTGGCGGCGGCGAGGTCGGCGCTGGACAGGTGCCGGGACGTCTCGGCGAGCTTGCGGAGCGCCGCCTCCGACGGCGAACCGGGCTCGGCCGCGTACAGCATCAGCCGGCTGAGCTCGGGGTCGCCGGGCAGGTGCAGCGTCTCGAACGGCAGGACGAGCCGTCCGACGTCGGGATGGTCGATGCGGGCCTCGCCGTGCGTCAGCTCCGTGACGTGGTGCGCCGACCACAGCCGCACGAACTCCGGGCTGCGCGCGCGCAGGTCGTCGATGAGCGCGCGCAGGTGCGGGTCGTCGGGATCCTGCCCGGAACGGAAGCGCAGGTAGGCGACGTTGCGGCGGGCGACCGTGGGCCAGTTGTCGCCGAGCCGCGCCTGGTAGTCGGCGTTGAGGTGGATCTGGTGCGACCAGGTCCGCTCGTCCGGCGGCACGTTGGCGAGGTCCACGAAGATCGCCGCGGTGAGCCGGTTCCACGCGACGACGTTGGTGTAATGGCCGACGACGTACGCGGGCGCGTGGGTGATCGAGTCGAGCAGGTGCTGCAGCGGCGGGCGCAGCCGGGCGGGCGCGTGCGGGCGGGGCCGGCGCGGCGGGTGCGCGAGGCGGTGCAGGTGGGCGTGCTCGACGGCGTCCAGCCGCAGCGCCCGCGAGATCGCGTCGAGGACCTCGGCGGACACGCCGTCCGCGGTGCCCTGCTCCAGCCGGATGTAGTAGGCGACGCTCACGCCCGCGAGCTGCGCCAGCTCCTCGCGCCGCAGGCCCGGGACGCGGCGGCGGGTCCCGTAGGCGGCGACCCCGGCGTCCTCGGGGCGCAGCCGGGCCCGCCGCGACTTCAGGAACTCGCCGAGTTCGGTGTTGCGCGCCATGCCGGTGAGGCTATCCGGTGATCCTGCTACTGCCGGTGGTACGAACGGGCGGGGGCTGGGTGTGCGCGCGGCGCGGCGCGAGAGTCGCTGCCATGAGCGTTCTCACGAGCGCCGCGGTGACCGCCTCCGAGCGGATGTCCCCGCGGCACAAGCTGATCCTGACCCTGCTGCTCGGCGCGCAGTTCATGCTCGCCATCGACTTCTCCATCCTCAACGTCGCGCTTCCGGTCGTCGGCAAGGGACTCGGCTTCGGCCTCGGGCAGCTGCAGTGGATCGCGACGGCGTTCGCGCTGCCCGCCGCCGGGTTCACGCTGCTGTTCGGACGCGTCGCCGACCTGGCCGGACGCCGCCGCATGCTGCTCGCCGGGATGGCGCTGCTGGCCGCCGGCTCGCTGGTCGGCGGGCTCGCCGCGTCCCCCGCGATGCTGCTGGTGGGCCGCGTTCTGCAAGGGCTCGCGACCGCGATCGCGACGCCTGCGGCGCTGTCGCTGCTGACCACCTCGTTCCCCGAGGGGCCGCTGCGGACGCGGGCGCTCGGGCTGAGCGGCGCGCTGATGTCCGCCGGGTTCACCGTCGGCGCGGTCCTCGGCGGCGTGCTCACCGACCTGCTGAGCTGGCGCTGGGCGTTCCTGGTCAACGTGCCGGTCGCGGTGCTGATCCTGGCGGTGACGCCGGCCTTGGTCGCCGAGAGCCGGGCGCGGGACGGCGCGCGGCTGGACGTCCCCGGCGCGGTCACCGTCACCGGCGGCCTCCTCGCCCTCGTCTACGGGATCACGACCGCCGGGCAGCACGGCTGGGCCGACCCGGTCGCGCTGGCCGCGCTGGCCGCCGCCGTCGTCCTGCTGGTCGCGTTCGTGCTGGTCGAGCGGCGCTCCCCGGCCCCGCTCGCGCCGCTGAACGTGCTGACCCGGCGCAGCGTGAGCTGGGGCAACGCGGGCGGGTTCGTGGCGTTCGCCACCGAGACGTCGCTGGTGTTCCTGATGACCCTCTACCTGCAGCAGGTCCTCGGCTTCTCGCCGCTGACCACCGGCCTCGCGCTCGGCGTCCTCGGCGCCGGGACGTTCGCGGGCGGCGTCGCCGCGCCGCGGATCATGGGCCGGTTCGGCGGCCGCGCGACGCTCGTCGGCGGGCTCGTCCTGCAGGCCGCCGCGACGGCCGCGCTGCTCGGCCTCGGCGCGGACCGCTCGGCGCTGCCGCTGCTGCTCGCCGCGACCGCGATCGGCGGGTTCGGGAACCTCGTCGCGATCGTCGCGTTCATGGGGACCGCGACGTCCGGGCTGCCGGACGGCGAGCAGGGCCTCGCGACCGGCCTCGCCACCATGACGCAGCAGGTCGCGATCACCCTCGGCATCCCGGTGATGAGCGCCGTCGCCACCGCGCACGCCTCCGTCCTCGGCGGCGTCCACGCCGCGACGCTGGTCAACGCGCTGATCGCGGTCGCGGGCGGCGCCCTCGTCGGGCTGTTCCTGCGCCGCCCCCGAACCCCTGGACGCCCCTGAACCCCCGGACGCTCCTGAACCCCTGGACGCTCCTGAACCCCCGGAAGGGACGAATCCGATGGATCTCGAACTCGCGGGCAAGGTGTTCATCGTGACCGGCGCGTCCGCCGGGATCGGTGCGGCGACCGCGCGGCTCCTCGCCGACGAGGGCGCGCAGGTCGTCGGCGTCGCCCGCACCCCGCACGGGGACGGCGTCGCCGCCGACCTCACCGACCCGTCCGCCGCGCAGCGGATCGTGGACGCGGCGCTCGACCGGCACGGCCGCCTCGACGGCCTCGTCAACAACGCCGGGGCGCTCGACGCGCGGATCGGCTTCCTGGACGTCACCGACGACCAGTGGCACGCCACGTTCGAGCTGAACTTCCACGCCGCCGTCCGGATGGCGCGCGCCGCGCTCCCCGCGCTGATCGACCAGGGCGCGGGCAGCCTGGTGCACGTGTCCAGCGAGGCGGGGCGGTTCCCCGACACCCCGCTGGTCGACTACGCGGCGTCCAAGACGGCGCTGCTGTCGGTGTCGAAGACGCTGGCGGGGGAGTTCGGCCGGTGCCGCATCCGGTCCAACGTCGTCACGCCGGGGCCCACCCGCACCCGGCTGTGGGACGAGCCGGGTGGGTTCGCCGAGCAGCTGTCGGCGCAGTACGGGCTGCCGGTGGAGGAGGCGATCGACCGGTTCGTCCGGGAGGAGCGCCGGCTCCCGACCGGGCGGCTCGGCGCGCCGCAGGACGTGGCGCGCGTCATCGCGTTCCTGCTGTCGCCGCTGTCCGCCCAGGTGACGGGCGCCGAATGGGCCGTCGACGGGGGAGCCCTCCGGCAGCTCTGAGCGCGGCGGGGGCCGCGAGGCGATGGGCCGGGCGCGGGGTGCCCGGCCCATCCCCGTCCTTCAGGCGGGGACCTTGTCGAGGAAGCCGGTCACGCGGTCGAAGCGGCCGTCGTCGTCGAAGGTCGCCACGTCGAAGCCGACCACGATCGCCTCGCCGCCCTCGGGGCCGAGCTCCCAGGTGAACCGGGCCACGTTGTGGTGGGCGTCGACGGCGCCCGCCGCCCGGAACACCAGGCCGGGGAACTGGCCCTGCGCGGCGCCGATGAACGCGTCGATCGCGTCGCGGCCCTCGGCGACGCCCAGCGGGTCGACGTAGACGGGGTTCTCGGTCCACAGCGCGTCGATCGCGGCACGGCGGGCGGCGGGGTCGGTCTCGTTCCAGGCGGCCAGGTACTGCTCGACCCGCTGCTGAACGTCGCTCATCTCACTTCTCCTTTATCCGACCGGGGTCATCCGCCCCGGTGATCTCTACAGTGCCGTGCCGGCGGCCGGAGATCGATTACCTGGGACGTCATGCGGGGTCCGACCGGATTCGCCCGCCTTGGTGCCGGATAGTGTCTGGCTGCGAACTCCCCCGGCGGCCACCCCGCGACGGCCACCCCGCGGGGGACGGACCCGCCCCTGGGAAGGAACGTTCCAGCAGTGACCGCCGAGGCCCCCGCGCACCCCCTGCACGCGACCGGCCGCGCGGGCGCGACCGCCTCCATCGGCCTGGGCGTGCTCGGCGCGCTGTTCTTCTCCGCCTCGTTCATCGCGAACCGGATGATGGCGGTCGGCGGCGGCGCATGGGAGTGGACCGGCGCGCTCCGCTTCCTCTTCTCGCTGCCGATCTTCCTCGCGATCGTCGGGGCGCGCGGCGGCGTCCGGCCCGTCCTGCGGGCGCTGCGCGCCGACCCGCTCCCCTGGACGCTGTGGAGCACCGTCGGATTCGGGCTCTTCTACGCGCCGCTGTGCCTGGCCGCCGACCTCGCGCCTGGCTGGACGGTCGCCGCGACCTGGCAGGTCACGATCGTCTGCGGGATGCTCCTCGCGCCGCTGCTCTACGCCGACGAGCGCGGCCGGATCCCCGGCCGGGGCGCCGCGCTGTCGCTGCTGATCCTCGCCGGGGTGTTCCTCAGCCAGGCCGGCGGGCACGGCGGGACGTCCGCGGGCGCGGCGGGCGGCGTCGCGGTCGTGCTGGTCGCCGCCGTCGCCTACCCGGTCGGGAACCGCCGGACGATGGAGCTGGCCGGGGCCCGCCTGGACACCTTCCAGCGGCTGCTGGCCATGTCGATCGGCAGCCTGCCGTTCTGGATCGCCGTCGCCGCGGCCGGGGGCGTCCGGGCGGGGGCGCCGACATCGGGGCAGCTCGTCGCGAGCCTGGTCGTCGCGGTCAGCTCCGGCGTGATCGCGACGTCGCTGTTCTTCGCCGCGACGCACCGCGTCCGCCGGCACCCGCTGCGGCTCGCCGCCGTGGAGGCCACGCAGGCCGCCGAGGTGGTGTTCGTCGCCCTGCTGGAACCGCTGTTCACCGCCACGGACCCGCCCGGCGCCGTAGCATGGACGGGCATCGCCGCGATCGCGCTCGGGGTCGTCCTCTACGCCTTCGCGGGCCGTCCCACCCCCGAGGGATGATGTCGTTTTTCCGCCAGTGAACATGCCTGACCATCGGTGATGCTGGAGGCATGCACGAGGACGTAGAAAGGTGCGTGCGGGCCGTCCAGTCGAAGGACGCGCGCTTCGACGGATGGTTCTTCACCGGGGTCGTGACCACCGGGATCTACTGCCGCCCGAGCTGCCCGGTCGTGCCGCCGAAGCCCGAGAACATGCGGTTCTACCCCAGCGCCGCCGCCGCGCAGCAGGCCGGGTTCCGCGCCTGCAAGCGCTGCCGGCCCGACACCAGCCCCGGCTCCCCCGAATGGAACCACCGCGCGGACGTCGTCGCCCGCGCCATGCGGCTGATCGCGGACGGCGTCGTCGACCGCGAGGGCGTGCCCGGCCTCGCCGGACGCCTCGGCTACAGCACCCGCCAAGTCGAACGGCAGCTCAACGCCGAACTCGGCGCCGGCCCGCTCGCGCTCGCGCGCGCGCAACGGGCCCAGACCGCGCGGCTGCTCATCGAGACGACGCCGCTGCCCATGGGCGACATCGCGTTCGCGGCCGGATTCGCCAGCATCCGCGCGTTCAACGACACCGTCCGGGAGGTGTTCGCCCTCACCCCGACCCAGCTGCGCGACCGCGTCGCCAAGGGCCACCCGCCCGCCGGCTCGGGGACGCTGTCGCTGCGGCTGCCGTTCCGCGCGCCGCTGTGCCCCGACAACCTGTTCGGGCACCTCACCGCCACCGCCGTCCCCGGCGTCGAGGAGTGGCGGGACGGCGCGTTCCGCCGCACCATGCGGCTCCCCCACGGGCACGGCATCGCCGCCCTGAGCCCGCGCCCCGACCACGTCGCCTGCACGCTGACGCTGAGCGACCTGCGCGACCTCACCATCGCGATCAGCCGCTGCCGCTGGATGCTCGACCTCGACGCCGACCCCGTGGCCGTCGACGACCTGCTCCGGGCGGACCCCGCCATGGCACCGCTTGTCGACAAATCACCCGGGCGCCGTGTCCCGCGCACCATGGACGCCCCGGAGTTCGCCGTCCGGGCCGTGCTCGGGCAGCAGGTCTCCGTCGCCGCCGCGCGCACACACGCGGCCCGCCTCGTCGCCGCGCACGGCGACCCCATCACCGACCCGGGAGGCGGCCTCACCCACCTCTTCCCGACCCCTGCCGCGCTCGCGGAACTGGACCCCGAGGCGCTCGCCTTCCCCAAGACGCGCCGCACCACCCTCACCACCCTCGTGGACGCGCTCGCCAACGGCGAGATCGACCTCGGCGTGGGAAGCGACTGGGACGAGGCCCGGACGCGCCTCTACGCCCTCCCCGGCTTCGGCCCCTGGACCGTCGAGACGATCGCCATGCGCGCGCTGGGAGACCCCGACGCGTTCATACCGGGCGACCTCGGCATCAAGAACGCCGCCAAGGCACTCGGCCTCCCCGCCACACCGGCGGCTCTCACCAAGCACGCCGCACAGTGGCGTCCATGGCGCGCCTACGCCGTGCAGTACCTGTGGGCCACCAGCGACCACCCCATCAACCTTCTCCCCGCCAACTGACCAGGAGACGTACCCATGGAACCGACGCATGTCGTCGTGGACAGTCCCGTCGGGCCGCTCACCTTGGTGGCCATAGACGGCGCACTATGCGGCCTGTACATGGTGAACCAGCGGCACCGTCCGCGACAGGAGTCCTTCGGTGCCCCCGGAGACCCCGAGGACGAACCGTTCGCCGCCACCGCCGAGCAGCTCACCGCGTACTTCGCCGGAGAGCTGACCGAGTTCGACCTCCCGCTCAACCTGCGCGGCACCCCCTTCCAAGGACGGGTCTGGGCCGCCCTCCAGGAGATCCCCTACGGCGAGACCACCACGTACGGGGAACTCGCCGTCGAACTCGGCAAGCCCAGCGCGTCCCGGGCCGTCGGCCTCGCCAACGGCAAGAACCCCGTCGGCCTCATCGTCCCGTGCCACCGCGTCGTCGGCTCCACCGGAAGCCTCACCGGCTACGGCGGCGGCCTCGACCGCAAGCGCTACCTCCTCGACTTCGAGCGCGGGACCCGCAGCGTCGAGGCCGCGCTCTTCTGAGTCACCCGCTCCGCCGACCGCTCCGCCGACCGCTCCGCCGACCGCTCCGCCGCCGCGTGCACGGACTCCCCCTCGACGGGGCGGCCACCGTTCTGTCAGAGGCGGGAGTTACCGTGCTCGGAGAGCACGCGAAACGTGGAAAGGCAGACCAAGGTGGAGTTCCGAGTCGACCGTCAGACGCTCGCCGAGGCCGTGGCGTGGGCGGCGCGGACGCTGCCCGCACGCCCCGCGCTGCCCGTCCTCGCCGGGATGCTCGTCGAGGCCACCGCCGACGGCGGGCTCGCGTTCGCCGGATTCGACTACGAGGCGTCCACCCGCGCGCGGGTGGACGCCGACGTCGCCGAGCCCGGCCGCGCCCTCGTCCCCGGCCGGCTCCTCGCCGAGATCGTCCGGAGCCTGCCGGCGCAGCCCGTGGAGTTCACCACCAAGGGCGCCGAGGTCGTCGTCCGCTGCGGCCCCGCCGAGTTCGGCCTGCTCACCCTGCCCGTCGAGGACTACCCGACGCTGCCCGAGCCGCCCACCCGCGCCGGCACCGTTCCCGGCGACCTGTTCGCCGCCGCCGTCGCCCAGGTCGTCCCGGCGGCCGGGCGCGACGACACCCTCCCCATGCTCACCGGCGTCCGCATCGACCTCGACGGCGACACCATGTGGCTCGCCTGCACCGACCGGTACCGCATCGCCGCCCGCGAGCTGACCTGGTCGCCCGCCGAGCCCGGGTTCACCGCCGGCGTCGTCGTGCCCGCCCGCACCCTCGCCGACACCGCCAAGGCGATCCGGCCCGGCGCCGAGGTCGCCCTCGACCTCACCGGCGCCGCCGACACCCTGATCGGCGTCTCCGGCGGCGGCCGCAGCATGACCAGCCGCCTCCTCGACGACCAGTACATCAACTACCGGTCCCGGCTCACCGGCGACTGGACGTCGGTCGCGGAGATCCGCACCGCGCCGTTCGTCGAGGCGATCAAGCGGGCCGCGCTGGTCACCGAGCGCGGCACCCCGATCCGGCTCGGGTTCACCGCCGGCGAGGTCCGCATCCGCGCCGCGGCCGGCGACTCCGCCCGCGCCAACGAGAGCCTCGGCGTCGAGCTGTCCGGCGACGACATCGACATCGCGTTCGCGCCGCAGTACCTGCTGGACGGCCTCGCCGGCATCGACACCGAGTACGCCCGCCTCGAATGCGCCGGCCCCACCAAGGCCGCCCTGCTCACCGGCATCCCCGACCGCGAGGACGGCGAGGAGCCGGGCCCGGACGCCCCGTCCGACACCGGCTTCCGCTACCTCGCCATGCCCGTCCGCCTCTCCGCCTGACCCCGAACGCGGCGGCGAAGCGGGGCGGTCAGAGGTCGAGGACGGCGAGGACGAAGCGCAGGTCGTCGGCGCCGGAGTTGCCGTAGGAGTGCGGGCGGTCGCCGACGAACACGGCGGCCGTCCCCGCCTCCAGCAGGTCGGTGCGGCCGTCCACGCCGAGCGTCAGCGTGCCCGCCTCCACGTAGACGATCTCCTTGGTGCCGGGCACGTGGGCGTCGCTCTCGCGGACCTCGCCGGGCCGCAGCTCCCACCGCCACAGCTCCAGCGACGGCCGCGGATCGCTGCCCGCGAGCAGCGTGCCCGTCCCGCCGTCCGCGCCCTCCCACAGCACGACGTGCCGTTCCGGGCGGAACACCCGCACCGGCGGCTCCTCCTCCACCTGCACGAGCCGGGTCAGCGGGACGCCGAGCGCGTCGGAGATCCGGATGAGCGTGCCGAGGTTGGGGTTGCCGCGCCCCTGCTCCAGCCCGACCAGCACGCCCTTGCTGACGCCGGACCGCCCGGCCAGCTCGTCCAGGCTCCAGCCGTGCCCCGCCCGCAGCGCCCGGACGGTCCGCGCGACGGCCTCGCCGATCGCCTCCTGCCCGCCCGACCCGCTCTCCTGCCCGCTCAACCCCGGCCTCCCGCCCGCCCGGCCCGTGATCCGACGCCCTCCACGATCCCACCATCACCGATCCCCGGCGTCACGGCGGGCCTCCGGTTCGCGGTGCGGGACAGCGGCGTCAGGGCAGCCAGCGGCCGTCGCGCATCAGGTCGCGGCCGGCCAGCTCGTTCACCTCGCGCCACGCCTGGACGCGGCGCGGCGTGACGCGGAACCAGCGGTACGCGCCCGCCGAAGTTCGCGGGTCGAAGCCGGTGCGCTCGGCGAACAGGTCGGCCCGCTCGGGCGGCAGCGCGTCCAGGTCGATGGCCTCCACGTCGCCGTCGATCACGGTGACGTCGCGGGTGGGGCCGAGCCCGAGCCGGACGGTGCGGGCCGCGGCGAGGTTCCGGCCGGTGGGGCTGGTCGCCGGGGTGGCCATCAGCAGCGCCTCCCCGTCCCAGTCGAAGGACAGCGGCACCAGGTACGGGACGCCGTCGGGCGAGGCGGTCGCCACCCAGACGTCCACGTCGTGGACGAGGCGGTGCTCGGTGTCGCGGCGGCGCCGGTCGCGGGACCGGGGCTCGGGAACGGGCCGGGTCTCCTGCGCGGAAGGGCTGGTCATGGTCGCTCCGGTGGTCGTGGGTTCGGGGCCGGTCCGGGACGTCGCGCCGGGCCGGCCGGCGTGGTCCCAGCCTCTCCCCGCCGGGGCGCGGGCCGCCTCCGTGCCGGTCACGGAATCGACCACGGATAATGAACCGGTGTCCAGTCCAGCGGTGTCGGCCCGGGAGGCCGAGGTGCTCGCGCTGCTCGGGGAGCACCTCAGCAACGCGGAGATCGCCGCGCGGCTGGTGATCTCCGTGCGCACCGTCGAGTCCCACGTCTCGTCGATGCTGCGCAAGCTGCAACTCCCGGACCGGCGGGCGCTCGCCCGGCATGCCGCCGAGGTCGCGCGCGCCGAGGAGTCGCAGGCGGCGCCCGCGCTGCCGGCGCCGCTGACCGCGTTCATCGGCCGGGTCCGCGAGCGCGGCGAGCTGGCCGGCGCGGTGAAGGCGCACCGGCTGGTGACCGTGGCCGGCCCGGGCGGGGTGGGCAAGACGCGGCTGGCGCTGGCGGTGGCGGCGGACGTGGCGGGCGACTTCCCCGACGGCGTGTGGTTCGCCGACCTCGTCCCGGTCACCGAGCCGGGCCGGGTGGGGGCGGCGGTCGCGGCGGCCGTGGGCGTCGGCGAGCAGCCGGGCCGCGGCATCGACGACGCGGTGCCGGCCGCGCTGGCGGACCGCCGGGCGCTGCTGGTGCTGGACAACTGCGAGCACGTGCGCGACGGGGTCGCGCCGTTCGTGGAGCGGCTGCTGGCCGCCTGCCCGCGGCTGCGGGTGCTCGTGACGAGCCGCGCCCGGCTGATGGTGCCGTTCGAGCGGGTGGTGCCGGTCCCGCCGCTGTCGCGGGAGGGCGGCGACGAGTCGGACGCGGTGGCCCTGTTCATGGACCGGGCGGCGGCGGTCGGGTGGCCGCCGGGCCCGGCGGTGAGCGAGGGGGTCGTGGCCGTCTGCGAGCGGCTCGGCGGCATGGCGCTGGCGATCGAGCTGGCGGCGGCGCGGTGGGCGACGCTCGGCCTGGACGGCCTGACCGCCGGGCTCTCCGACCAGCTGCGGATCCTCACCGGCGGGTCCCGCGCGGACGACCGGCACCGGTCGGTGCGGGCGGTGCTGGACTGGAGCCACGACCTGCTGGAGCCGGAGGACCGGGCGCTGCTGCGCCGGGTGTCGGTGTTCGTCGCGCCGTTCACCGCGGAGGCCGCGGCGGACGTCGCCGGGTTCGGCCCGCTGGACCCGGCCGCGGTCGTCGACGGGCTCGGCCGCCTCGCCGAGCAGAGCCTGCTCTCCGCGGCGCCGTCGGAGACCGGCACCCGCTACCACGCGCTGGAGACGATCCGCCAGTACGGGACGGAGCGGCTCGCCGGCGCGGGCGAGGCGGCGGACGTCCGGTCGCGCCATCTGGCGTGGTGCCTGGCCGCCGCCGGCGCCCTGTCCGGCACCGGCGGCGCGGACTGGCGCGTCCGGTTCGACGCCGTCGCCGAGGACCTGCGAGCCGCCCTCACCTGGGCGTCCGACCAGCCGGAGCACAGGGCGGACGCCTGCCGTCTCGCCCGGTCGATGGGCGAGCTGGCCTTCGCGCGCACGCTGCTCGGCGAGGCGCAGCAGCGGTTCGAGCAGGCCGCCGGGCTTACGGACGGCGCCGAGGCCGCCGCCGCCCTGCGGCAGGCCGCCGCCGTCGCCGGATGCCGCAGCGTGGACGGCGACATGTTCCGCCTGTACCGCGCCGCTGCGGAGTCCGCCCGCCGAGCCGGGGACACCGTCGCCGCCGGACGCGACCTGGCGACGGCCGCGACCGTCGCGTACCGCTTTTCCAGCTCGTTCGAGCACGTCCCGCCCGTGGACGAGGTGACCGCCATGCTCGCGGAGGCGCGCGCGCTGTCCGGCGATGATGCGGGCGCCGGGGCGGCCGTCGCGCTGGCCGAGGCGGCGGTGCTCGCGGACGCGTTCGGCTCCGTCCAGGGAGATCCGGAGAACCCCGCGCAGGAGACGGTCGGGGAGGCCGAGCGGGCGGTCGAGCTGGCCCGGCGCGCGGGTGACCCGGTCGCGGAGTCCGCCGCCCTCGACGCGCTCTCCGGCGCCCTGAGCTGGGCGGGCGACTCCTTCGGCGCGGCGGCCGCGGCCCGGCGCCGGATCGGCCTGCTGCCGGCCGAGCCGTCCGGGCCGGCGGAGACCCACGAGCTGATGGACGCGCTCGCGATGGCCGCCGGGACCGCCGTCGGCGTGGGCGAGCTGCCGGACGCGCGCCGGTTCGGCGGGCGCCTCGCCGGGCACCCGCTGCTGGCCGAGGCGGGCCACCACGCCACGTCCTGGCTGCTGGTCGCGGACGCGTTCGCCGGGAACGCCGCCGAGGTCCTCGCCGACAGCCTGCGGTTCCGCGACGCGTGGGAGCAGAGCGGGCGGCTGCGCACGCGCTCGCTCGGCCCCGCCGCCGCGTCCGTCGCGATGATCCACGGCCTGCGCGGCGACGCCGACGCCCGGAAGGCGTGGCTCGCGATCGTCGACGAGGCCGGTCCGGAGGCGGACCACCGCCTCGGATACGGCGCGGTCTTCGACGCCATGGTCCGGCTCCACCACGGCGACCCCGCCGCGGCGCTCGAACGCGTCGCTCCGGCGCCCGACGAGGTGTGGAAGTGGGTCTGCTGGGTGTGGCTGCACTGGTACGCGGCGCTGCGGGCGGAGGCGGCGGTGCTCGCCGGGCACGCCGCCGCCCGGGACCGGATCGCCGCCGCCCGGACCATGGTCGCCGGCAACCCGGTCGCCTCCGCCCAGGTGGACCGGGCGGAGGCGCTGCTCGACGGCGACGTGCCGCGCCAGCTCGTCGCGGCCGCGGCGTTCGAGGCGGCCGGCTGCCGCTACCAGGCGGCCCGCACGCTGGTGCTCGCCGGGGGCGAGCACGCCGCCGCCGGACAGGCCGCGCTCGCCGACCTCGGCCTCGCGCCCATGACGGTCAGCTAGCCCCCCGCGCCGTCCAGCCGCCTGCGAGGCCGCGCCGCCCAGGCGTCCGCGTGCCGCCTGCGGTGTGCGGCGCGGTCAGCCGACCGCCCGCTTCACCAGCTCGGCGATCCGGGCCTCGACCTCCTCCGTCACCTCGGTCAGCGCGAAACCGGCCGCCCACATCGGGCCGTCGTCCAGCTTCGCCAGGTCGCTGAACCCGAGCGTCGCGTACCGCGCCTTGAACTTCTCCGCGCTCTGGAAGAAGCAGACGACCTTGCCGTCCAGCGCGTAGGCGGGCATCCCGTACCAGGTCTTCGGCGCGAGCTGGGGGGCGGCGGCCGTGACGACGGCGTGGACCCGCTCGGCCATCACGCGGTCCGGGTCGTCCATCGCGGCGATCTTTTCGAGCACGTCCCGCTCCGCCTCCGCCGCCTTCTCGGCCTCCGAGGCGCGGCGCGCCGCCTTCTTCTGCTCCTTGGCGTGCTCCTTCATCGCGGCCCGCTCCTCGGCCGTGAAACCCTCGTAACCGCTGTCCTTCGTGGCCGCCATAGCCGCTCCCTCAGTGGTGGTTCCTCGCGTTCGCCGGTGTCGTTCCCGGTCGATCGCCGTGGTCACAGCGTTCCGCACCCGGAGTGCGGGCCGCCTCCGTGCTCACCACTGAATGTCCACCACGGAGAGGTCTCGGTGCCGGTCCGCGCGGTCACGCGGGGTGCGGCGCCGCGGCGGCGGCCAGGCCGTGGACCCAGTCGAAGATCACTTCGTGCGCCTGCTGGAGGGCGCCGTTCTGGCAGTGGAGGTGCCCGCCGTCCGCCTCGGCGAAGGTGTGGACCCGCACGGAGCGGGCGCCGGTGAGGCGGGCGGCGAAGTCGCGGCCGAGCGCGGGATCGTAGAAGTGCTCGCGCTCGGCCAGCAGGACGAGGGCGTCCGCGGTGATCTCGCCGGCCCAGGCGCCGTCGTCGAAGGGGCGCATCGCGTCGATCAGGCCGGGCAGGGTTCCGGCGCCGAACGTCCAGAGCGCGTTGCCGATCCCCCAGCGGGCCTGCGCGTCGAACCGGCCGTACAAGGGGACGGCGCGCCGCATCCACCACGGCATGCGCTGGAACGCGCCGCGCGCCGGGCGGGGCACGTTGTGCAGGAACGCGGTGAGCATGCCGGGGAAGTAGTCGTACAGGACGACGCCGTCGTAGCGCGGTTCGAAGGCGGCGGCCCTGGCGAGGAGGTGGCCGCCGAAGCTGATGCCGGCGCCGACCAGGAGCCGCGGTTCGACGAGGCCGGACAGCCAGTCGAGCACCGCCCGGGTGGGACGCTCCCACTCGGCGGTGAACGGCATGCCGTGCTCGCGCAGCGCCGACCCCTGGCCGGGGCCGGTGAACATCAGCACGCAGTGGCCGCGCCGCACGGCCGCGGCGCCGAGCATGAAGTACAGCTCCTCCAGCGTGGAGTCGAAACCGCCCTGCACGACCAGAACCGTGCGGGCGTCCGGGTCCGCAGGGCGCATGAAGAGCGCCTCCAGGTCGGCGCCTTCGTAGGGGATGCGGGTGCGGGTGATGTCCGTGCCGAGGGCGTCGAGCCCGGCGTCGAACAGGTCGCGGCAGGCCGCCGCGGTCGCGGTGCGGCGCGGGTCCGCCGGCTCCAGGAAGAACTCGGCCTGCCGCATGTAGTTGGCGGCCCTGAGCAGCGAGGTGCCCCGGGACACGGGCTCGCCGTACGCGCGTCCTCGTGCCGCCACCCGTTCCGCCATCGCGGACCACTCCCGGTACCACGACTCGAACCCGCCCCGGCGGACGCGTGCCATGACGGCGGCGACCTCGCCGAACTCGCCGCCGTCGTAGGCCGCGGCCCACAGCCCGCGCAGCGCCTCGAAGTCGAACGCGGGCGTCCGGGAGAACCTGATCCTGCGCATCGCGGCCCCATTTCCTATGTCATGACACATATCTGCCCGGCGCCGAGCATATGCATGTCATGACACATAAAGCAATAGACTCCCCCCGTGGAGCCCGTACTCGAACTGCTCATGGCCCTGAAGACCGCGCAACGCGAGGTCGAGCGGCGGTTCAACCACCTGCTGCGGCCCCTCGGCGTCACCGCCGTCCAGGCCGAGGCGCTGCTGATCATCGCCGACGAGCAGCCGGTCTCCATCGCCGACCTCGGCGCCCGGATGGCCGCCGACCCCGGCCATCCGAGCCGCCTCGCCGACCGCCTCGCCGCGGCCGGCTGGATCGACCGCCGCCCCTCGCCCCGCGACGGCCGCCGGACCGACCTCACCCTCACCCCGGACGGCCGGGACCTCGTCGAGCGCATCGTCGCCGCCCGGCGGCCCTACTTGGAGCGGGCGGCCGCCGCGCTCGCCGAGACCGGCCTCGACGGCGTCCTGCCGGACCTGTGGCGCCTGCTCGACCTAGTCCGCGCGCTCCCCGAGCCGGACGATCGGCCCGGCGCGCCCGGCCCCGAGTGACCCTCCCCGACTGACCGGGCGGATGCCGGCCCGCCGGGAGAACAACCGGCGAGAACAACCGGCCGCTTCCGCGTGTTGGAGATAACGGCTTTCCCCTGACGCTCCCTCGGTCGGTATGATGAACTTTCAAGTTCACTTAAATGACCGTCAGAAGGGGAGCACCGGGATGCTGGAGCGGATCACCGTGGACGAGGCCGTGCGGGAGCTCCGTCCCGACTTCGCCGTGCTCGTCATGACCGCCGAGGGCCTGCACAACGGGCCGAGCGACGCGGTCTCCGAGGGCTGGCTGCGCGAGGCGGGCGAGCGCGCCGACGCCGCGGACCCGCACGTCGAGGCGTGGCACGAGGCGTACCGGGCGTTCGGCGCGAAGCCGAAGCGGACCCGCCCGTCCGTGGACGCCCTGCTGCGCCGCGCCGACGCGCTCCCCGCGATCAACAAGGTCGTCGACGCCTACAACGCCGTCAGCGTCGCCCACGCCCTGCCGATCGGCGGCGAGGACCTCGACGCCTACCAGGGCCCCGCCCGGCTGGTCAGGGCCACCGGCGACGAGCCGTTCGACGTGATCGCCGCCGGTGAGCCCGCCGTGGAGCACCCGGACGCCGGCGAGGTCGTCTGGCGCGACGACGCGGGCGTCACCTGCCGGCGCTGGAACTGGCGGCAGTGCGTCCGGACCCGGCTCACCGAGACCACCAAGAACGGCCTGTTCCTGCTGGAGCGCCTCGCGCCCTACCCGCTGGAGCGGCTGCACGCCGCCGGCGACGACCTCGCCGCCCGGCTCCGCGAGATCTCCCCGGACGTCCGGATCGAGAGCCGGCTCGTCGGCGGGGCGTGATGGTCACCGCCCTCGCCCTCGTCACCGCCGTCGCGTTCGGCGTCGCCGACTTCCTCGGCGGCGCCGTCTCGCGCCGGTCCACCGCGCTGAAGACCCTGACGCTGTCCGCCCCGATGGGCCTGTGCGTCGCCGTCGCGGCCGCGCTGCTGGCCGGCGGCGCACCCGCGCCCGGCCCGATGGCCTGGGGCTTCCTCGGCGGGCTCACCGGAGGCGTCGGCCTCATCACCTTCTACCGCGCGCTCGCCCGCGGCCCGATGAACGTCGTCGCGCCGGTGTCCGCGCTGGCCTCCGCGGTCCTGCCGGTCGGCGCCGGCGTCCTGCGCGGCGAGCGGTTGGACGAGACCGCCCTGCTCGGCGTCCTGCTGTGCCTGCTCGCGATCGCCCTGGTCAGCATGGAGAAGGGCGGGGAGGCCGAGCCGTCCGGGACCGCCTCCCTCGTCCGCCGGCCGCTGGACAGCGGCCCGCTGATGGCGCTGGTGTCCGGGTCCTGCTTCGGCGTCTTCTTCATCGTGCTGAAGGCGGCCGGGGACGGCGCCGGGCTCTGGCCGATCGCCACCGCCCGCATCGGCACGCTGACCGTCGTGTCCACGGCGCTGCTGATCGCCCTGCGGACGCGCGGCGGCGACCGGGGCCCGTGGGTGAGCGGCCGGGCGCTGATCGGCCTCGCGCTGCTGTCCGGCATCCTCGACTCCGGCGCCAACGCCCTGTACTACCTGGCCGTCCAGGACGGTCTGCTGAGCCTCGTCACCGTCCTGACGTCGCTCTACCCGGCCATCACGGTGATGCTGGCGAGGATCGCCTACAGCGAGCGGCTCCGCGCCGTGCAGCGCGTCGGGATGGCGATCGCGGTGGCGGGGGTGGCGCTCGTCACCGTCGGCTGACCCCGCCCGCGCGAGCGCAGCCGCCGCACCGTCGGCCCGGCGGTCCGGCCGATCTCTGGAAAAGGGGGCGTCCGGCGGTGTATCCATGATCGGATGCTCGCGGGACGGCCAGGGGAGGGGCAGTGCGCACCGGGCTGAGACTGGCGGACAGGTACCGGCTCGACGCCCTCCTGGGACGCGGCGGGATGGGCGAGGTATGGCGCGGCCTGGACGAGCGGCTCGGCCGGCCGGTCGCGGTCAAGATCCTCACGGCGCCGACGGGGACGGACGCCCGGCTGGCCGACCGGTTCCGCCGGGAGGCGGAGATCATGGCCCGGCTCCGCCACCCGGGGATCGTCGTCGTCCATGACGCCGGCGAGGACGAGCACCTGCTGTTCCTGGTGATGGAGCTCCTCGACGGTGAGGACCTGTCCGCGGTGCTGAAGCGCCACCCGCAGGGCCTGCCGGTCGACCGGGCGATGCGGCTGACGGAGGGGATCGCCGACGCGCTGCACGCGGCTCACCAGCGCGGGGTGGTGCACCGCGACGTCAAGCCCGCCAACGTGATGGCCCACCCCGGTGACCGGGTGACCGTCATGGACTTCGGCATCGCCCGGTACGCCGACCAGGTCACGGAACTGACCGGCAGCGCGATCCTCGGGACGCCCGCGTACATGGCGCCCGAGCAGTTCGAGAAGGCGCACGAGCCGACGCCGCAGACGGATCTGTACGCGCTGGGCGGGGTGCTGTTCGCGCTGCTCACCGGCCGGACGCCGTTCAACGGGGACAGCCTGCACGCGCTGATCCGCGAGATCGTCCTCAGCGATCCGCCGAGGCCGCGCGAGGTGCGTCCGGACCTGCCCGGAGAGCTCGACAACCTCGTGCACGCGCTGCTGGCGAAGGATCCGCGGGACCGGCCGCCGGACGCCCTCGCCGTCGCCGAGCGGCTCCGTGCCGTTCCCGCGCCCCGGCCGGAGGCGCGACCGCCGATCCCGGCACAGGCCCCGCCTCCGGCGCAGGCCCAGTCTCCGGGCCAGGCTGCGCCTCCAGGCCAGGCCCAGTCTCCAGGCCAGGTTCCGCCCCCGGGCCAGGTTCCGCCCCCGGGCCAGGTTCCGCCTCCGGACCAGGTTCCGCCTCCGGGGCAGGGGGCGGCGCCCGGGTCGGTGCTGCCCCCGCCTTCACCTCCGCCCCCGGGCCTCCGGACGAGGCCGGTCACGGAGGCACCGGCCGCCCCGGCCCCTCCGACGGTCGCCGTGGACCAGGATTCGCCGATGTCCCTGAGGGCCTGGCTCCTGGCGACGGCCGCGATCCTCGCCGTGGTCGCGGGCGGCTGGTTCCTGCTGCAGAACGCCACGGGGACCCGGGTGAACGAGGGGAGGTTCTCCGCGCCCCCCGCCTGCGACCGTCTCCCGGCACCCAGCGTCCAGGGCGCGGAGGTCTCTCCGACGAAGAGTCCGCCGGGCACCAAGGACTCGGTGCAGTGCACCTGGTCGGTCCTGCCCAAGGACTTCGCCGACCGGGGGAGCATCACCGTCGAGTTCAAGCGGTACGGCGAGAAGGACGGGGAGTCGGGAACCGCCAATGCGCACGCGGCCGTGATGAGCGCGGGTAGTGGCGACCCCGTCTCCGGAATAGGGGACGAGGGGCACTACATCGACGCCTCCGACCCCTTCGCCGCGCCGCAGTTGATGTTCCGCGTCGACAATCTCACGGCCGACATCAGCATCAGTGACGGCGAGCAGTCGGAGGTCGCCGCGAAGAACGAGGCCGCCTACGCCGGCCGGCTCGCAACGGCACTGCTCAAGCTGCCCGCGCGCTGATCGGGGCGGGCGGCGGACGACAAAGCGCGAGGGGCGGGACCACAGGTCCCGCCCCTCGCGCTGGCCAGGTCATGGCCGGGTGGCGGTGGTGGTGGGATTCGAACCCACGGAAGCTTGCACTTCACACGCTTTCGAGGCGTGCGCCCTCGTCCACTAGGCGACACCACCGCGGGGAAGCCTACCGGACTCTGCGGTGTACGAAGAACTCGGAGAGCAGCGCGCCGCACTCCGCGGCCAGCACGCCCGCGAACACCTCGGGCCGGTGGTTGAGGCGGCGGTCCCGGACGACGTCCCACAGCGACCCGACGGCGCCCGCCTTCGGGTCGACCGCCCCGTAGACGACCCGGTCCACCCGCGCCTGGACGGACGCGCCGGCGCACATCGTGCACGGCTCCAGCGTCACCACGAGCGTGCAGCCGGACAGCCGCCACTCCCCGCGTGCCCTCGCGGCGGCGCGCATCGCGACGATCTCCGCGTGCCCGGTCGGGTCGGCGCTCCGCTCCCGGTCGTTGCGGCCGGTCCCGATCACCGTGCCGGAGCCGTCCAGAACCACGGCACCCACCGGGATCTCGCCGTCGGCGGCGGCGGCGCGCGCCTCGTCCAGCGCCCAGCGCATCGCCGCGCCGAACTCCTCGTCCGGTTCGGCGGCGGGGCCGGTCACGGGGTCAGTCACGGAGGCGGTCGAACTCCTCGCCGAACCCGGCGCGCTCGGCGACGGCCAGCAGCGCGTCCCCGGGCAGGGCCCGCTCGCCCAGGTCGCTGAGCTGCTCCGGGGCGATCCCGAGGTCCTCCAGCAGCGCCGGGTCGCCGCCGGCGTCGCCGTCGGGGACCTCCCCGACGAGCTGGTGGAACAGCGCGGCGAGCCCGTCCTCGCGGACGGTCGACACGTACGCGCGGGGCTCGTCGTCCCCGTCCAGCCGGACGACCGCGAACCAGTCGTCGTCCTGCTCGACCAGCAGGACGACCGGGTCGCCGTAGGACTCGACGGCGGCCTCCCGCATCAGGTCGGCGACGTCGTCGACGTGCTCGGCCTCGGCGAGCACGGCCTCGGTCCCGACCCAGCCCTGCGGGCTCTGCGCGAACACGGCGGCGAAGTACGGCACCTGCTCATTGTGACCCACGGGGTTGCTCCGGTCACACCCCTCGCGCGCTTTCGGTCATGAGGATATTTCGGGTTTTGTCCCATGGTGGTCCACTCCGGTTCTTCCCCTGGTGCCCCAATGATCGTGATACTTCTCACCGGCCGGGCGGCGGGAGGAGCACCATGGGCAAGGACGAACTGACGAGGCGCGGGTTCCTGGCGGGCACGGCCGGGGCCGCCGCGCTCATCGCGGCGAGCGGTGCGGCCGGGACGGCGGCCGACGCGGCGGCGACCGTCCGGGCGCCCGTCTCCCCGCTCCCCGACCCCGGCGACTCCGGCATCGACCACATCGTCGTCGTCATGATGGAGAACCGGTCCTTCGACCACTACATGGGCTGGGTCCCCGGCGCCGACGGCAAGCAGGCCGGACTCACGTTCACCGACGCGCAGGGCGACGCGCACGACACCCACCACCTGACGGTCCCCTACGGGTGCGGCTTCAACGACCCCGACCACTCCTACGAGGGCGGCCGCACCGAGTACAACGGCGGCGCCTGCGA
Organism: Spirillospora sp. NPDC000708; assembly: GCF_040299565.1. Lineage (NCBI taxonomy): Bacteria > Bacillati > Actinomycetota > Actinomycetes > Streptosporangiales > Thermomonosporaceae > Spirillospora > Spirillospora sp. NPDC000708. The sequence goes on along the minus strand of NZ_JBEPCJ010000003.1, from coordinate 79,356 downwards.
CGGGTGGCTCCGCGCCGGAGAGAACGACGTCTTCTCCATCGGCTACTTCAAGGGACCCGACCTCGGCTTCCACGGCCGCGCCGCCCTCGACTGGACGCTCTGCGACCGCTACTTCGCCGCCATCATGTCGTCCACGTTCCCCAACCGGATCTTCCAGCACGCCGGGCAGACCGACCGGATCTCCAACACCTTCACCTTCTCCGAGCTCACCACGGTCTGGGACCGGCTGAAGGAGAAGAAGATCCCCGCGCACTACTACTTCAGCGACGTGCCGTTCACCGCGCTGTGGGGCCTGAAGCACCTCGACATCAGCCGCCACATCAACTACTTCTACGACGACGCCAAGCACGGCAGGCTCCCCGCCGTCAGCTTCGTCGAGCCGGGCTTCGTCGGCGAGGCGCTGCCCGGAATGTCGGAGGACGAGCACCCGCTCGCCGACATCCGGTTCGGCCAGAGCTTCCTCAACAAGGTCTACACGGCGATCATCGACTCGCCGAACTGGGCCCGCACCCTGCTGGTGATCAACTACGACGAGTGGGGCGGGTTCTTCGACCACGTCCCGCCGCCGGCCGGCCCGGACCCGCGTCCCGACCTCGGCACCGGCCTGCGCGGCTTCCGCGTCCCCTGCCTGCTGATCTCACCGCGCGCCCGGCGCGGCGCCATCGCCCACGAGGTGTACGACCACACGTCCGTGCTGAAGGCGATCGAGTGGCGCTGGGGCCTCGAACCGCTGTCCGTGCGGGACGCCGCCGCCCGCAACATCGCCGAGGTGCTCGACTTCGAGAGCGCCCCCCGGCTGAAGGCGCCGCACTACGACGTCCCGCGCCCGCTCACCCTCGGCTGCATCGACCCGCGGCACACCCACGCCGGCGACGACTGGGCCCAGCTCAACGCCTACGCCCTCACCCACGGGTTCAGGTGACGGGTCAGGACACCGCGTCGAGGGCGCGTTCGAAGGCGGGGGCGAAGCCGACGCGGCCCGCGATGCTGAGCAGCATCTCGTCCGGGTAGAGCTCCAGGTCGCCGGAGATCGCGCCGAGCTCCATCTCGTCCAGCCCCAGGTCCGCGAAGATCGACATGTCGCCGACCGGCAGCACCTGGTCGAGCTCCTCGTCCTCCGGGATCGGGATGTCCAGGTACTCCAGGACCTGCCCGGCGAGCGGCCAGTCCACCGACGCCGTGACGTCCGACAGGAACACCATCACCTCGTCGCCGAGCAGGCGGATCGCCACGAAGAAGTCGTCGCCCACCGACACCAGCCCGATCGTCCCGCCCAGGCTCGGCTGCTGCCGCAGGGCATGGATCAGCCCGGCGAGATCCTCGGTCAGCGCCACCGGGAGGATCTCGGCCTCCCAGCGGTCGTCCTCGCGGTACACCACGACGGCGAAGTCCGTCGCGTCCACATCCGTCATTTCCACCCCACCGGCGCCGTTCCTGCCTGGGCATGGTCGCAGATGCGGCGCGTGCTCGCGTGCCCCACCGCCAAACTCGGCGGCGCACCGCCGGGTGAAGCGGGGAGTCGGCTCCGCTTTCCGGTACCCAAGGGGACGAACCTACTCGATCCCTGACGGTCCCCCGCGAAGGGGGCGGCCCCTCCGGGCCCGCCGCTCAGTTGATGCGGAACGTGCGGCGCCTCAGCGCCGCGTGGATCCGGGCGCGCCGTGACCTGTGCGGCGTCACGCGCCGGCGCAGTTCCCGCGCCTCCGCCAGCTCCCGCAGGAAGATCGCCCGGCGGCGCAGCCGCTCGCGCACCTGCTCGGGCGAGATGTCGCCCTCGCCACCGGGCTCGCGGCCCGCTGTGACATCCCTCACCGCCTCGTCGACGTCGGAGGCGTCGACGGGGAACGGCACGGGTTCGGGCGGGGGGACAAGGGAGTCGGGAGCCGGCGGCGCGCTCTCCGCGGGGCCGGATCCCGGCCCGGGCGGATCGGGCGCGGGCTCGCCCGCGCGCTCCCGCCGCCGCTCGCTGTCGCTGCTCATAACGCCATGGTGCCCAGCTCAATGGCGTCCTATCCAAGATTGCCGGCCCGGCCGCCGCGCGCGGGCCTTGGGCTACGGTGTGCGCATGCAGACCCTCGCCGTCGACCATCCGCTCGTCGCGCACAAGCTCACCACGCTGCGGGACGTCCGCACCGACTCCCCCACGTTCCGCCGCCTGGCGGACGAGCTCGTCACGCTGCTGGCCTACGAGGCCACCCGCGACGTCCGGGTCGCCCCGGTCACCGTGCCCACCCCGCTGGTGGAGACCGACGGCGTCCAGCTGGCCAGCCCCAAGCCGCTCGTGGTGCCGATCCTGCGCGCCGGGCTCGGCATGCTGGACGGCATGACCCGGCTGCTGCCGACGGCCGAGGTCGGCTTCCTCGGCATGATCCGGGACGAGGGCACCCTGCAGGCCCAGACGTACGCCACCCGGCTCCCCGACGACCTGTCCGGCCGGCAGTGCTACGTCCTGGACCCGATGCTCGCCACCGGCGGCACCCTCGCCGCCGCGATCAAGCTGCTGTTCGACCGCGGCGCCGACGACGTCACCGCGATCTGCCTGCTCGCCGCGCCCGAGGGCCTCAAGTACCTCGAGGACGCGTTCGCCGGGACGTCCGCGCCGATCCGCGTCGTCACCGCCGCGATCGACTCGCACCTGAACGAGCAGGGCTTCATCATGCCGGGCCTCGGCGACGCCGGCGACCGCCTCTACGGCGTCGTCTGACCGGAGCACGGGAGGCGATCCCCACCGGCGTTCTGACCGCCGCCCCGAGCGGAGCGGCGGTGCCAGCGGAGAGCGATCCGGGTGTGCACCGCGTTCCGGATGTTCGTTCCTGGTGGCAAGGGGTACGAACGCGCTACGGAACGTCAGTGCGCGTTCCCCTCCGCCGCCCCGGCACAGGGGACCGTTACGGACCGGGCGGCGCGAGCGAGGCTAGGGAGTCGCGATGACTCACCAAGGGGATGGCGACCTGCCGCGCTACGCCGCGATCGGCGAGCGGCTCACCGAGGAGTTCGAAGGAGTCCACCAGTCCGACACCGTGGAACGGTGCGTGTCCGCCGCGCGGCACGGCGCGGACGAGGTGTGCGGGGGAGCCTCGCCGGACCTCGTGGAGCGGATCGCGCGCCGGCACCTGGAGGTGCTCGCCACGGTCGCCGCCGAGAAGCGCCGCCGGGCGCGCCGATCTTCTCTCGACAACGCGCCATAGCCCTTGCTTTGCCGGGGGTTGCGGCTGTGCGAAACTGAACCGGGGTCCGTGGGTCGACGCTCCGGGAGGCAGCCGTGCCCGCAAGCAAGCACATGACGAGGGCCGCGGCGGCCCCGCCCGATGGGCGCCGCTCCGGCCCGAGGCCGCGATGAGGCTGGTGACCCCGGGGGACTCGGCCCCGGCCTCGGTGAACAAGTACCTCCTCCCGCACGAGAACCAGGTGATCACGGTGCGCCGGCATCCGGCCGTGCTGATGGTCCCGGTCGGGCTCGTCCTCGGCGGGCTGATCGTCGCGGGCGTGCTGAGCAACACCGTCGCCAGCCAGGCGGGCACGGTGATCAGCTGGATCTGGTGGGCGTGGCTGATCCTGCTCGCCTGGTTCGTCTGGCGGGTCGCCGAATGGTCGGTCGACTACTTCGTGATCACGAACCAGCGGATGCTGCTGACCACCGGCCTGATCACCCGCAAGGTCGCGATGATGCCGCTGGCGAAGGTCACCGACATGAGCTTCAAGCGGACGATCGCGGGCCGGATGCTCGGCTACGGCGAGTTCGTCCTGGAGTCCGCGGGCCAGGAGCAGGCGCTGTCGAACGTCCCGTACCTGCCGTACCCGGAGCAGCTCTACCTCGAGGTCTGCGAAATGATCTTCCCGAACAAGAACGCCACCGCCGACGACTGACCCCGGGCACACCTCCCGCAGCCGCCCGATTCCGGGCGCTACGGTCCGGTCATGACCGGTTCGGTGCGGCGTCCGCTGCTGTTCCTCGACGTCGACGGTCCGCTCATTCCGTTCGGTTCGCCGCGGCCGTACCCGACGTATGAGACGGATCGTCCAGAAACGCGGGAAACCGCCGCGCATCCGCTTCTGTCAAGGCTCGATCCCGCGCACGGCCCGCGCCTGGCGGCCCTGCCGTGCGAGGTGGTCTGGGCGACGACCTGGACGGCCGACGCCAACGAATGCATAGCCCCCCGGCTGGGTTTGCCGGAGCTGGCGGTGGTCGACTGGCCGGACCCGTCCGAGGCGGACGAGTTGGACGAGCGGGCCGGCCTGCACTGGAAGACGCGGACCCTCGTCGGCTGGGCGACGACCTGGACGGCCGACGCCAACGAATGCATAGCCCCCCGGCTGGGTTTGCCGGAGCTGGCGGTGGTCGACTGGCCGGACCCGTCCGA